>DLYC01000162.1 GCA_003447895.1 Lachnospiraceae bacterium
TCTGTGCCTTTGGATCCACCGGAGGCCTCCAGGGCAGATTCTTCCTGTCCTGCAGGGCCTGACAATACAGACGCGGACACAGGCAGGTGAAATGTGGCGGACGCCAGAGTTGCCGCCGAAAGGGCAACTGCAAACACAATGCTTCTAAATCTTTTCATCCTTGCACTCCTTTTCTTAGTGATCCTTTAGAAATGTGTGATAGAACTGCGAATTATTTGATTGGAAGGAAACAGCTCCTGCCGGCAGTCAGCAGACGCCTTTCCCGATGTTAAGAAAAAAAGAATAGAGTAAATAGAAATGCCAATCACTAACAATGAGCACTTACTATTGATCGATATGACGCATATGCATTTGTGAATTTATATAAATTCGTATATACGATATTCGAGTGATTATAGAGGGGATGCCATGTCATGAAGCGACGTGAGGCATCCCGTTTTCCCGTGCGTATTCAGAAGTTGGTCCGGATCCGGCCGGGATTGATCCGGTTTTCATCAAGGCCGGGTCGGCAGACCGATCATCCCCGGTAAGTCCGGTAAGTCCCGATCAGTCCCGATCAGTCCTTCATGTCCTGAAGAGCCTGCAGATAGCCCAGAAGGCGTCCCTGTCTTCCCTTGTCCATGGCCAGAAAATCACAGACAGCCCGTCCATATTCTGAATTCTTCTCGATCACGATAACCTCTGAGGGATTGCTCCGCTTTCCCTGCCCATCCGTTCCTTCCAGGAGTTCATAGGGCGTGACGCCGAGCACTTCACAGATGATCAGGATCTTCTCCGAGACCGGATTCGTCTTCTTGCGCTTCCAGTCGCTGATACTGCTCTGCGCGATTCCCGTTCTGATCGAGAATTCCTTCTGACTCATCCCCCTTTTTCCCAGCAGTTCAAAAATTCGTTCCGATATCGTCATTTCCAATTACCACCTTTACTTATTGCATACTCTCCTGTACGCAAATACATAATCTCACATTTTTCCGTAACCGTCAATACGAACTTGTCCGTTTATTTTAATTTAATATTTTTTTGTCACTGCATACCATTTTGGGCTGATCCGATGATAAAATCATAGGAACTGACACCCAACATCTGCCAAAAGAGCGCCGCATTTTAGGCTTCTCACAGCTACAGCTACAGTGCTGTATATTGGGCTTCACACAGCGGCAACGCTATTTTGGCAGTTTCATTGATTTGATCATAAGGAAATTTCTATGTCTGCTGCATCTGTTTTACTGATTCTGGCAGGGATCGCCTGCCTTCTTTACGGGACCATGGTCATGCTGCTCCGAAGCGGGTCCCTGTTTTTCGCCGTCTGGTTCGCGCTCGGCGGCTTCCTGGTGCTCCTTGGGGTGCTCACGCGGATCCGTTTCTGGGATGCCCTGCCGCGATTCGTGAAAGCGGTTTTCGCGTGCGTTGTGATCGTCGGGCTTCTGATTTTCGGCATATGCGAAGCAATGGTCCTGAGCGGCTTTCGGACGAGTGCGCCGCCCGGTGCGGACTACCTGATCGTTCTCGGCGCGCAGGTGAGGCCGGACGGGCCCAGCAGGGTTCTCCGCTACCGGCTGGATGCGGCGGCGGACTATCTTCGGCAGAACGGGAAGACGCGCTGCATCGTGACGGGCGGCCGGGGCAGCAATGAGCCGGTCTCTGAGGGCGAAGGCATGAAGCAGTATCTGGTCAGCGTGGGAATCGATGAGTCGCGGATCATCGTGGAGGACCGGGCGGCCAACACGATCCAGAATATACAGTTCAGCAAGGCGCTGATCCTGAAGGATGGCGCGGCGGTGGGCAGTTCTGGCGATTCCGAGGTCAGCGTCCCCGTTGCGATCGTCACCAACAATTTTCATGTGAAGCGGTCGCTCCTTTTGGCCATCAAGCAGGGCTTTACCAATGTCAGCGCCGTTTCCGCCCCGTCGGATCCCCTGTTCCTTCTTAATAATATGTTTCGTGAATTTTTTGGCCTGATGAAGGACTGTTTGGCCGGAAATCTTGATATTTTTTAAGCATTATGCCTGATCTTATTTGTCGTAGAAAATGCCGTAACGCTGTGTTACCCTAGTGAAAGTGGGCATTTAAGACATCTTTGGCGGGGCGCTTCGCTGGTCAGCCGCAAGCGGATTGCGGAGGATTTCCTGCGGGCGTCCCTTTTCTTATCGCAGCTCCCAATGATTTCCAATAAAAGAAAGCAGGTACTCCGAATTGCAAACACAATCCAAACATCACAAGAAACACAGCGGTTTTACCGGACAGATCGGCTTTGTCATGGCGGCAGCCGGAAGCGCGGTCGGCGTCGGCAATCTCTGGCGCTTCCCCTATCTTGCGGCCAAGGACGGCGGCGGACTTTTCATTTTGATCTATCTTATCCTGACGTTCACGTTCGGCTTCACGCTTCTGACTTCCGATATCGCGATCGGACGCCGCACCGGCAAAAACTCCATAAACGCCTATGCGGAGATGAGCCCCAGGTGGAAATTCCTTGGAATTCTCACTTTTTTGGTGCCTGTGCTGATCATGACTTACTATGCGGTCATCGGCGGGTGGATCACGCGCTACATCGTGGTGTACCTCGTCGGGCAGGGCCAGGCGGCCGCGGCGGACAGCTTCTTCACGGATTTCATCACGTCGCCCGGGCAGTCGACGGCTTACGCGGTCATTTTCATGCTGCTCACGGCGTGGATTGTCTTCAACGGGGTTGAAAAAGGGATCGAGAAATACTCCAGGATCCTGATGCCGATCATGCTTGTCATGATCATCGCCATCGCGATCTTCGCGCTGACGCTTAGCCACACGGATGATTCCGGGGTGACGCGGACGGGCCTGCAGGGTCTGGCGGTGTACCTGACGCCCAATTTCGAGGGGCTGACGGTGAGGCGCTTCCTGCAGATCCTGCTCGATGCGATGAGCCAGATCTTCTTCTCGCTGAGCGTCTCCATGGGAATCATGATCACCTACGGCTCCTATATCAAAAAAGACGTGGATATCAACGCGTCCATTCACCAGATTGAATTTTTTGACACGGGTGTGGCGCTTCTGGCGGGCCTTATGATCATTCCTTCCATCTTCGTTTTCGAGGGGATCGAGGGGATGAAGGCGGGGCCGAGCCTGATGTTCGTCTCCCTCCCCAAAGTGTTCGCGTCAATGCACGGGCTGGGGCGGTTCGTGGGACTGGCCTTCTTTATCATGGCGGCGTTCGCGGCGCTCACGAGCTGCGTGTCGGTGCTCGAGACCATCACGGCCAACTGCATGGAGATCTTCCACACCAGGCGGCGCCCGACGACGATCGTCCTGACGCTCATCTACACTGCGGCGTCCGTGATCATTGCGCTCGGATACAGCCTGTTCTATGTGGAACTGCCGCTTCCCAACGGGAGCATCGGGCAGCTCCTCGACCTGATGGATTACATCAGCAACAGCTTTATGATGCCGTTCATCTCCATGCTGTCAGCGATCCTCATCGGGTGGGTCGTCGGGCCGTCGTGGATCGTCGAAGAAGTCGAACATGGCGGGCGGCGCTTCGGCCTCAAGGGCCTCTACCGCGTCATGATCAAATATGTCGTGCCGGTCGTCATGTTCATCCTCTTCCTCGAGTCCATCGGTATCGGCTGAGTTTATAAAAATTTAATGGTGCCTGGCACCATTAACTCGCGCTTTATAAAAAGTTTATAGAAATTTAATGGTGCCTGACACCATAAAGTGGCGCCATAAAATGGCGCCAAAAAAACGCCGGCTGCGCGCCGGCGTTTTTTGCGTTTACTATGCCATCTATCATGCTCAGCTATTCTTAATCGCTTCCAGATACCTTCCCAGCGCATCCTTCCAGTCAGGCAGCGGCTCGAAGCCCGCCATGCGGAGCTTGCTCTTGTCCAGGCGGCTGTTGAACGGCCGCGCCGCTTTGCTGAGCCCGTACTCCGCTGTCGTGACCGGGATCACGTTGGTGTCCATTCCGGCCTGGCGGTAGATCTCTTTCGTGAAGTCGTACCAGCTGATGAATCCGCCTTCATTTGTCGCATGGTAATAGCCGTAACGATCCGTCTCGACCATATCCGCCAGAAGCCTTGCCAGGTCATAGGTATAGGTCGGAGTTCCGATCTGGTCGTTTACCACTCTCACTGTGTCGTGCGTTCTGCCGACGTTCAGCATTGTTTTGATGAAATTCTTTCCATTGACGCCGAACACCCAAGCGATGCGGACGATGAAGTACTTGTCCGTGGCACCGCTTACTGCCAGTTCGCCTTCCAGCTTCGTTTGGCCGTAGACATTGAGCGGTGCGTAGTTCTTGTCGTCGGGCTGCCAGGGGCGGTCACCTTTTCCGTCGAATACGTAATCCGTGCTGATGTACACTATTTTGGCATCGATGGAACGGGCGGCGTCGGCAATGTTGCGCGTTCCCTGAACGTTGATGGCATAGACTTTGTCGCGGTTCTCTTCGTCCTCGGCTGCGTCCACTGCGGTCCATGCCGCGCAGTGCACGACCACGTCCGGGCGCACCTTCCGGATCGTCTCAAGGACGGCAGGGCGGTCGGTGATATCGAGCGGCACGTAGGCGGCGGGCAGCGGAGGCGCATCGCCTATGTCCGATCCGACAACTTCCCATCCTCTCTTTCTGAATTCATTCACGCAGTCGTGGCCGAGTTGACCGTTTACACCTGTTACAAAGGCTTTCATCTTCTGTCTCCCAGTTTATGGTGCCAGGCACCGTTAAATTTTTATAAACTTTCGGCAGCGGGAGTTTATATTTTTTTTATGGTGCCAGGCACCGTTAAATTTGGCACCGTTAAATTTGTAAACTCACCGCACAACGCCCGAATAATCCTTGTCCCCGATGATCTTCCTTAAGGACGCTTCGCTGATCCTGCCGTTTCTGAAGTCATCGACTGCTTCGATCATTTGGACCGCTCTCTTTACGGATTTCTTCTTCAGTTTCTCAAATTCCTCAAAGGTCATTCCGTCGCACCGGCGGCTTCTGTAGGAGAAAACCGAGATTTTGCCGCGGCGAAGCGCATAGGGCGCCTTGTGGAGCACCAGGTCTACGATGCCGTACGGGTCTTCCGCGATATAGTTAAAGAATTTGTGATGCCTGTAGCTGGCCTTGAACTTCTCCCATGAATCCTTCCATCCGTACACATTTTTCATGACCGTTTCGTAGTCCCGGCGCATGGACTCCGGCAGAAACGGAGGATAGAACCCCCTCGTGACCGCCCGGTCCGACAGCTTCAATCCGAGTTTGTCGAGCTCGATCACATCAAGCTTGTGCTCGATGGCCATGTGCAGATAGCCTTCATTGTTCGATATTTTGTTAATGTAGGGGTGCGTGGTCGAATCCAGGGCGTAGTGGCACAGAAAGCCGGCGAGGTACGAAAACATCTCGGGCTTACGGCTGAACTTCGCCATTTCGACCAGAAAATCGCAGGTCCTGGTTCGATGCATTGCGACCATTCTCAGGTTAATGCCGTGCCTGAGCGGAAAGGCGAAGAACCGGTAGTGGGAATACGGATCCGGCCCAAGGAGGCCGATCCTGTAGATTTCCCGGTCAATTTCCGCGGAGATTTCCTTCGGAAGCTTCTTGTAGACGCTTCTCCCCATCCTGTTGTGAACGATAATATCGGGCATTTTCCCTCCTCGTGTGAGTTTATGGTGCCAGGCACCATAAACTCACACTTTATAAAGTTTATAGAAATTTTATGGTGCCTGGCACCATAAACATCAAGCCGCCACTAAAACCTGTGGCTGCCGCCGCTTCCTGAGCCCCGGCCGGACCCGCCGCCGGACCCGCCCGAAGAGCCGTGCGAGCCGGATCCGCCGCCGGACGACCCCGAGCCGCCGCTCAGCGCGCCCTCAATGATCGACTCGAGGATAACCCTGGCAACAATCGTGCACAGCCCCGTGAAGCTGAACGTCTTCACCGCTTTGACCGCGCTCCAGCGGCTTCCCTCCACGTTGGGCAGATAATCCGCATTGCCGAACACCGCGTCATGCGCGGCCCTCCGCTTCGACTCCTGCACGCTGATGACCGCATAGTTGATCAGAACCGCCAGAATGAGCGCAAGCAGCGCGTTGTTGATGTACTTCATCGGCCTCGCGATCCGCCCGCCTTCCAGCAGCACCCCAACCTGGTCAAAAACCAGCTCCGCGCACTTATAATACTCCTCCGACCTTGCGTAAATATAGGCATTATCCGTGATGACGTAGCCTTCCTCCCGCCGTATGAGCTCATTGTTCTCACCAGCCGAGTACAGCGCGATCATCCTCTGCCCCATGTCGATCACAAAGATCGTCCCGCTCGCATCGCCGTACTTCTGATAGTAATATCGGTTCGCGTATTCCAGCGTCTCACCGTAATCATACTGACTGCACGACAGAAAAACCGCATTTCCGTATTTGGTCAGCTCCTTCATTTTGACCGCCAGCTGCTGCTCCTCATCATCCGTCAAAAGATCTTCCCCATCCTCGATCACCGCCTTAAACCCGGTTTCCTCATTGGTATAGGTGTAATTTGCCAGCGCCCCGATCGGCAGCAGGAGCTGCAATAGCATCGTTCCGGCCACCAGGAGCACGATCCCGGACATCGCGGAGCCGCCCTTGCCGGGGACTATTTTTTGACTGCCGGATGCGGACGAATTCCCGCTCTCGGAAGCCGTATCATTTCCGGACGAATTTCCGCCCCCGTACGCGCCCCCGGAGGAATTCCCGCCCCCCGGCGCCTTGCCATCCTTGAAAAGCAGCGGAATCGGCCTCGTGGACAGCATGTTGTGCTGATGAACGAGCCTCGTCAGCGCGATCACCAGGATCACAAGAATTCCCGCCGTGCAGCCGTAGTACCACAGGTCTGAGACCAGCGGAAGCTCCCTGAACACAAGCCCGACCGTCGCGGCCGCGATCAGAAGACCCGACCAGAGAGCGATCCTCCCGCCCGTCTTCCTCAGGCAAAAAACAGCGCTCCCCACGATCACCGCCGTCCAGAAAACAGGCCGCACAAAGAAAAACAGAAGCGCCATGATCAGAATATATGGCCAGACACTGAATATTTTCAGGACGTAATAGGCCGTGCCTCGTTTCACTTTGGGCATCGTCCCGTCGTCCTGCCCGGTCACCCAGCGCACAAGTCTGTTCCCGTTCTTTTTCTGAGTGACAGAGTCGCCGCCGGCGGAGCGCGTGACACCTCCGGCGTCAGAGCCCGCATCGCCGCCAGGCCGGTTTCTTCCCGCCCGGTAGCCGACGTCATCCAGGTGCTCCTCCCGCCGCAGGATCGAAATATAGTTGCCCGCGTACAGAATCGCCCCCGCCAGCGCCAGAAAACTTGCTGCCAGGACGCCCGTCTGCGGCCTCATCGTGACCGCAAAATTGAGCAGGGCAAAGATCGGCAGCGCCGTCAGCAAACTCCCGATCCAGAATGCCGGCAGGCTGAGCGGAATATCCGAGTAGACTTTGCCCGTCTCGCCGTTTACGGCCGCATACGCGATTCGGTTTCCCCGCCGGAACGACATGAACCAGACGGGGAGAAGGGCCGTGTAGGTAGTCTCTTTTTTGACCGGGAGGTGGTCGGCCAGGGAGCTTCCGTCGGGGTATTCGCTCAGCTCGATCTGCTCGAGCACCGACTTTTTGCCCAGGGCGTCGATGCTCTTCTGCGCGGCGTGCTCCAGGGCCTTCTGCCGGTAGGTCTCCGCGTCCACATCCGGGATGTTGGCGTAGGATCCCGCCAGATACACCGAGTCAAAATCCCGAGCCTCCCCAAGGTCAAACGGCGCGATCCGCTCCGCCAGCGTGTCGTCAAAAGCGGACGAAGCGTCATAGGCCATGTCCGCAAAGTGCGCGTTCAGATGGCAGTCGATCTTGCGGTCCTCTACAATGCGTGAGGATCCTTCGATCCAGCTCGCCTTGCCGTAGATCTCGGCCTTTCCGTCCATTTCCATGTCATACACGCGGTACGGCACATAGAGCGGCCTGAGCTTGTCCTCGCCGGATCCGTTCCGAAACTCGCGGGGCGCGTAGAGCGTCTTCCTCGCCAGCTTGTTGATCGCGCCGATGCACTCGTCCTTCGTTACGCTGAAGGGAATGATCTTCTGGGGCGCGTCGACGCCTTCCACGCGCGACTGCAGCACGTTCGAGGCGCCGCAGTAGCTGCAGTAAGCGGTTGCGTCCACGTCCGTCGTGTACATCTCACCCCCGCACTGCGGGCAGGTGAAAACGCGGGCGTCGATCTGCTGCTCCTGAGTCGCCATCTTCTGCTTCAGTCCCTTATCATTCGGAGCATACTCCGTGTTACAGTACGAACACAGAAGCTTCCCCTTCTCAATATTGTAAGTCAAATTCGCTCCACAACCGGGACAGGCTAACATATCCACCTCCACTTTATGGTGCCTGACACCATAAACTCTCACTTTATAAAAAGTTTATAGAAATTTAATGGTGCCTGGCACCATAAACTCCAGTTAATAAAGTTTATAAAAATTTTATGGTGCCTGGCACCATAAACTCATTTTACCACGCCTGCGCACGCCAAAAAAGCCCCCGGGGAGGCGTTCCAACAAACCTCCCCGAGGGCATCAAAATAAAGGGTTATAAATCTAATACTGCTGCGCCATCAACGCATTCCTGCTCCAGCTTCAGACCTTTTTCCAGCATCAGCCGGATCACATCCCAGTGTTCCATGTAATCTCGATTCTCCATCATTTTGGACAGCGCCGCCTCATCATTTTCTGTCAGATCCCTCCCAAACGCGGCATATTTCCGATAAGTCTCCCGGTCCATTCCGTAGGACCGGAAAGGGATCCCCGTCCTCTTGCGAAGATCGCAGAGAATCCTGAATCCGCCCGCATCGATATCGCCAAAGTGATAGTACCGGCATTCCGGAAATGTCTTGTACAGACGAGTCAAAAAATCGCACCTTGCGCGGTTTGCATACCCGCCAAGGTAGATGGCCAAATAACGCGAAGAGCTATTCCACTGATGATAAGACGTGAGATTCTCAATCGTGATCACCGCGTCCGGCGGACTCTCCTCCTCTTCCCATTCGACACTGAGTGCAGCCTCTCCCGAAAGACCTATGCCGTCCGGTATTTCGGCAAGATCTATGCGGGTCGGGAGCTTTATCACGCCACATCCCTTCATCATGATCAGAGACGGATTTCTGTAGATATTGAATTCTTCCAGAATCTCATCGGTCCTCAGCCCGCTCCAGTAACTCTCCCCCGAAAAATCCCGTATGATCCTGCAGGCCTTACCGATATACTTTTCGGCTTTTTTGGAATCATGATAATGCCGGATCGAGAACTGCCGAAGATAACACTCCTCTTTATTTTCCAATATGAAGATCATCAGCTCACAGATTTTCTCAAACTCGGCAGGCTCCCCGATATCCGCATACTTTCGAATGCCGGCCCCATCCCGGAGCCTTTTCAGAATCCATTCCAAAAAGGCATCCGAAACAGGGTGCCTGCCCGCATACTTGTCACATATTCGTTCGATCCTGCGCTCCTGTTCCCTCTTCGGTTTCCGGTTCAGTTTGGCATACGCTCTCTGTGCTTCCTCTGTATTGAGAACGCACTTCTTTAAGATATGTCTTTTCCTTCCTCCCTGCCAGATCAATTTGATGAGGCCCTGATCCTCAAGATTCTCAAGTTGCTCGTGGATCGTATCATAGATCACCGAGCCCTCGACATAGTACTCCGGCAGTATATCTCGTGAAATCGTCACACTGATCGAAACATTTCGCTGATTACGGTCATCATACAGTGTGCTCCGCTCATATTTATCAAGCAGTAACCCCAGGATCCAATCATCATATCGTTTCATACCATATCTCTTCATTTCTTATTGCTTCATTTCATCCCTTTACTCAGTCTGCTGAAATCCTCCACATAACTCATCCGGTCGTCCTGCATGACCAAAAGGACGCTTTGCACAGCAGGACCAATATACTGAATCTTGTCCGGCGGTGCAGCGATGATCGTCTGCAGGTTCGAACTGTTCATAAAGGACAGTACACCGGCGATTCTCTCGTCATCCATATTGTTGAAAGCTTCATCCAGCATGATCAGTCCGATGGAATCCCCGCCGATACTGTTTCGGTAGAGCTGCATAAAGGACGCAGCGACGGTGATATAGAAGGGAGTCTGCGTTTCACCTCCGCTCTTCTCCCGGCTGACCTTGGAGTAATACATGAAGCTTTCATCATCCAGGGTGATCTTGATGTCGTAATCCATATAGGTACGGTAATCCGTGTACTCCTGCAATGTTTTGGCACTGGATTCGTCGTCCAGCGTGAGCTTTTCAAATAGTTCCTCGATCACTTCCTTGTGCGTTTCACTAAAGAGACCACTAAAAATAGAGGCCCCCTGAAGAACATTGAAATCGTCCATGATCATGTCATAGAATTTCTTGAGATTCCTGCGGGGCTCGTATTTGAATTCATATTGCTCTCTGCTGAAATGAATATCCTTGAGTGCCTTGTTGAGTTCCTTGAATTCACTTTGCGCTTCCCGGATGTTCTCCTGAAGGCGTGACAGGAACTGCTCCCGGAATTCCTCTTCCGCCGCCTGCCTTGCACGATACACCTTATCTTCATATTCCAGGAGCTTGGAGTTCTTGAATTTATCATATTCATCCAGAAACTCAGGGTAGCCTTCCAAGGTCGCAGCCGCGCCGAAATCATAAGCCGACTTATAAGCGCGCATGAGCTCACACATGGTCTTCTCAGCACTGTCCCGAAGGGTCTGGTTGGCCTTCCTCGCCCGTTCATAGTTGTCTATGGTCTGCATCGGCTGCCTCTCTCTGGACAGCTTCCGGTATTCTTCAAGGCACAGTTCCTTCTCCTCACCCAGACGCTCTTCCAACTCCGCGCAGACCGCCTTTTGCTCTTCCAGTTTTCTGATTGCAGAAGTCTCCTCCGCCTCCCTGGTCTGAATGATCTGGCGGCTCATTCCGATCTTCACACTGAGCTCGGACAATTCCTTTTCGATCAGGCGCTTCTCTTTTTCCATCTCCTCGAGGCGCACTT
Source organism: Lachnospiraceae bacterium (assembly GCA_003447895.1). GTDB lineage: Bacteria > Bacillota > Clostridia > Lachnospirales > Lachnospiraceae > CAG-791. The sequence goes on from DLYC01000162.1 coordinate 10,991, forward strand.
TCTTCTGGATAAAGGTTTGGCTTGCCCGGAGTTTCTTCATCTCCTGCCGGCATTCCTCCAGCTTGCGTTCGTGGAGCCTCTGGCTTTCCAGCGCCTTCAGGCGGTACTTGACATCAATATCCTCTCTCGTGGACATCAGTCCGCTCCATTGATCCATGGAGTTCTCCTCGGCCTGAAGCCCGCCAAGCTGCTCCGCCAGTTTACGCTCCTCCTCTCTGCATTGAAGAAGCTGTACCTTATATGCCGCGGCGCCAATGTACGGAGTCCTGTAGACAGCTGGCGAAATTGCGCTGGCAACATGATTTTGATACCTCATGCATTCCTTCGTGATAGAGACGGGGTATTTCTTAAGTTCCTGCGCTGAATTGCAGCAGCGCACCTTTCCGAGAATCATATTGACATAACGCCTTGCCCACACATTGGCAGAGTCCACTTTTTCCGCAAGGCTCCCTTCCGGGGCGCTGTCAAAATCCTCAAGGTTTGCCGTGTTGACAAGTCCGACGCCGTAAATCCTCTTTTTGCTTCTCTCCCGGTCGTAGACACTCAGCGCCAGGTCAAAATCCTGAGGCTCCACGATCAGATAAAACCTCTGCGTATTCAAATACCCTTCGACGGCATTCTGCCATTCCGGCTCTCGGATCTCCAGCAGTTCGCACAGAATCCTGACTTCCGAAGATCTTCCGGCTCTTTGAAACTGCTCCTGAATCCTTCGTTGAAGCTCCACGACTTCCGCCCTGTAGACAAGTCTCCGGGATTCCAGCTGTGCGATCCTTGCGCGAAGCTCCTCCATCTGCTGGAGTTTGTCTCTTTTCTCCACCCTCAACAGAGCCAGTTCGGATTGAACCTCCTGATAGCGTTTGTTTTTGTCGGCAATTATGCTTTCTGTACACTCTGCCACGGCCGCAATACTCTCGCATTGTCCCAGATCCGACAGACAGCCGAGATATTCCTTCCAGATCTCATTGAAACCGTAGAAACCGGTGCCTTCGCGCCTCGCCGCAACTGCGCCACCACTGCCTCTCTGCACCCCTGCACTTGCGCCGTCCCTTGTTTTCCTGCGCTGCGAAGCAAACCGGATCAGATCCTCCATCTGCCCGACTGCCTTTTTCACGGCATCCATCAATATTTTGACCTCTGCGCGGTCATCTTTGAGGAGCTGCTTAAGGTCCGACTCCCGGCGCTCCAGTTCCATAAAAGCCAGATACTCCGAATCGCTCTGCAGTTCTAATGACAGATTTCGGATCATCAGTTCCTTATTGTCTCTTCTTCCGGATTCGTCGATCTGCCTTTTCTCAAGCTCCGCCAGTACACCCTGTTCTTTGCGGATCTCTTCTCTTCCAATGCCGATCTGCTCCGCCGTCAGGTCTTCCTGTGCTCTGCGGATATAGTACTCCTGGTGGCTGTCGCGCCGGTCAAACACTTCAATCTCGCGTTTTTTTTCCGTTATGCTCTCCAGCTCCGAGATCCGTTTCCGAACACTCTGCAGCATTCTCTCAAGTTCCTGATAACTACGCACGTTCTCCCTGAGGGCGTCAATGTTGACCTCCTTTTCGTCGAGCACATAGGAGTATACGAAATCCTTGATGTCATGAATCGGTTTGAAAGCCAGCGCCTTGGGTATCAGCGAGAAGAACTTGTCCTCAATTCTGCCAAACCTCGACAGCATCATTTTTCGCGCTTCCGCAATGGTCGGAGCCCAGACCTTGATGTCTTTGTTGGTCCGAAACGAATTGATCCCCCTGACCTGTCTGCCCTTGAAGAAATACTCATCCCGCAGAGTGCGGTTCTCCATCAGATACCAGGCCGTCACCGGTTCCTTCTCCTCAGTGGAGGAGTCCATGACAACGCCGATCAGAAACGATTTCTTTTTGGATTCTTCATAAAATTCCAGCGCGATATGGGCAGAGATCGCCCCTGTTCGTTCATACGGCCTGTCCTCCCTGCCTGTTTTGCAGCGGATATAGCTGCCGAGATTTCTCTTTCCCTTCTCATGGGCCGCTTTGTTGAAATTCGCCTTCGAGCCGGTCATCACAAACTGCACAGCGTCAAGGATCGTCGATTTCCCAGCGCCGTTTTCCCCTGACAGAAGGACAGACTTCGACAGCTCTATTGTCTCGTTTTCAAACCTATGCCAATTGATCAGCCTGATCTTCCTGAGGATTTTCATCCGTGGGATTCCCCCCTTTTCTGTACTTGGACAGCATCTCACTCACTCTTCGTATATCATCTGCCCGAACCGCCATCAAAATACTGTTGTAGATCAGGATTCTTGCGTCCTCCTGCATCATGTCCTTGTCCAAAAGCTCGATCAGGTTATACCGCTTAAAGAGCCTCAGGGCGTTGTTCATTGTGGTCTTATCGATCTGCTTGTCCCGAATCTGCATGGAGCGGTATTTTTCCTGAATATCTCCGACATTGATCACGACATCCGTAACCGATAATTCCCGGCTCTTTTCGTCAAAGAGGATCCTCAGAAGGAGCAGAATAATGGAATCATTCAGTTTCAGATTGACATGGTTATAATTCTCCCTGTTTACCAGCTGAATTACATTCAGATTCTCATTCACTTCAAGCGTGTAGCCCAGTATATCCAGATAGTGTTCAAACACTTCTTTATGCCGGAGAACAAAGTAATAATCTGCCCGTGTCTGCTCATTCTGCCTGCACAAAAAGCAGATGCTCATGAGCTTATTACAGACACGTCGAAACTCATCCCGATCCTTTTGCAGCATTCCTTCAAATAGTTCCACCTCGCTCCTCCGTTATTCCGTGATCAAAAAATCTCTGAAACGAAAGCCGTTCAACTCCACGCGGTCCAGCAGCTTAATCCTGTAGTTCATATTTTTCCTCTGTCCGTACAGCCGGATATAGATCATGCGGATAAAGGTATCATCGTCTGACAGCGGCAATTCAGAGGCCCTCATCGACTTTCTTCCCGCAAGCTGTTCTCGCACATAGGCGTCGATCCTGTCCGGCGTCAATATTTTGGCAAGCTTCTCCTGTACGGCCAGGCGCTTCTCCGCGCGCGCTTTCTCGTCGATCGGGCGGTCGGAAATCTCCTGCGGGACAAACTCCTTGCGGCCTTGCGTAGGCTCATAAAGCGAGTCCATATCCAGATAGTCCCACGAGAAGATCCTGATCAGGCGGTCCGTCTCTTCGATCTCCGCGATCTGATTGTAGTCCATCCCTTCACTCTGAATCCTGTCGTTCATAAAAGAAAGAATCTCCTTGAGCTGCCCGCGGATATCCTCACTGCTTGACAGAAGAAATCTGGCTCTCCCGATTGCCGCCCGCTGATAGCGCGTATTCTTTTTGTTGATCTCCTCCAGGATCTCATCCATCTGCTTGAACGCAGAGATCACCCCATGCAGCATACCAAGGACCTCTTCCCTGGCCTCTTCCACCGGAATCTCGCGCAGTTCCGCAATCTCTTCCGAGGCCTTCCGCAGGTAGGTTTCGCTCCGGCTGTCTGCCTCCATGCGTTCTACAATCTCGGGCCTGAATTTTGCCACATTATCGGAGGTAAGAAGCCTATGGTATGCCTTATCCACCACATTGCTGTAATAATCGTTAAGCAGGGCATCCAAGATCTCGGAGACCGTACTGTGCCTGGTCAGATCATCGATATACTTCTTGATGTTCGCATTCAGGCTCTTGAGACCGGTGATCAGCATCTCTGTGTTGTCCACGATCTGTGTGAGCCCGATCCCGAGATTGCCCCGATTCCTGGCCAGACTGTAGATTGTGTAGATATACCCCTGGTATTCCGCCCTCTTTTCGTCCGATACCGACTGCAGCGTCCGAATGATCTGGATCGCATAGTCTCTGAAATGCACCCTCTGCACGTAGCTGTAATCGACATCGGTATAAATCCATCCGTAGCTCTCCAGGCGCCGGATGATCAGGTTCGCCTTGTCCCTGGCGGACAGCGATGAGTTCTGCATGTCTTCCGGCAGATTCTCTTCTGCCAAGCCGGATCCTGCCATTCCCCGCTCATCCTCCGGCACATCAGCCGCCATCGACGATTCAAAATAGTACTGTAATTCATCGACCAGCGTGTCCCTCTCAATTCCAAAAGACAGCTGCCGGCTAGTCACCTTATACAATATGCATATACATTCCCAGTAGACAGCCCTTCCCGGCGCCGCAAGCGGTCCGAAAAAATTGCCCGGTATCACATCAAACAGCATATTCTCGTTCTCCAAACCTGATCTCTCAGCTGCGCCTTTCTCCCGTCATGGTACGTTATGGTACGCCGCGCATACGCCGGCCGGCATATACTTAATCTAAGGGCAAATGATAATAAGCCTGCCTATGCTCAATCTGTTTGACCTCATTCACTCCGGCAGCCATAATTCATTCTCCCTGATATCTTCCATAATCCTGGCCTCGTGTTTCTCGTGCGACATCTTCTCCTCGACAAACATTCTGTATTTTGCCTTTCTGTCACCGGTAAAGGAATCCATAATGCGTCCATAATGGATCTCAAGCCCTTCATCCCGAACACAGACCTGCTTACTGCGCTCACTGTTCGCGCCGCTTACCAGCCCACTCTCCGGCCCGAAGTTCATACCGCCTGCCTGCCCACTTTCCGGTCCGCCATTCGGCTTGCTCCCTCCGATCACATAGTGCCTGTAGCTGCTAAACGCGTAGTCCAGCGGGTTGTCGACAATCCCCGCCTTAACAGGATTCAGGTGAATATACCTGCTGACCTCCAAAAAATAGCGCTCATCTCTGATCATACAATCCGTATATCTTGATCCGAACAAATGCCCCACAAGCCCATATTTGGCATTGAACCACTTCGTATAATTCTGCAGAAGTCGCTGCATCAGATTCCCGATCGGCCTGTCACCGGTCGTAAGTTCCAGGTGAAAATGGTTCATCATCAGACAATACGCATGCAGATCAAACGGAACCTTCTCCTGAGCTCTCCTAAGTATCTTCAGAAAGATATAATAATCATCCTTATCCAGGAAAATCTTTCCTTTTCGATTCCCTCTTGCCATTATATGATAGCTGGCGCCTTCGTACCATTCCCTTTTCTTCCTTGCCATCTCCCATGCCTGTTGCCGCGTGTTGGAAATATATCGTGTTTGCGAATTATCAATGTCATTTATAGGGACCTCACCGGTCCCCATCACTCTCGCCTTTCTGCGAGATGGTACCATTATTGCACTCTTTAAAGCTTTCGTCAACACGAACCTATTTGTTTATAAAAATTTAATGGTGCCTGGCACCATTAAAAAACCATAAACTCCCGCCGCCGAAAGTTTATAAAAATTTAACGGTGCCTGGCACCATTAAAAAACTATAAACTCTCACACCAGCTTCTCTCTCCTCAGCACCTCAAACAAAACATTAATATTCGTATGTCTGTGGAGCGAATTCAATCCTTCCCTGGCGAACTCCCAGGATTCCGGATAGTTCATTCCTTTCAAAGAGCCCTGGTCACTGATCATCTCCTCCATATAAGCTTCCGGTCTTCCGTAGTACATCCTTGCATAGGCATCCGCCAACGAGCACTTGAGGCGTGGATCAAGGTTTGCGTTATTATGAATAAAATGATCAAGATTGCACGAGAAATAGTACAGTGAGTACGGGATTCTCTTCGACCCGACCTTAATGGTCGACAAAGAACTCATAATATTCAGGTTATAACTTTTCGTTATATTGCGCCTGATCATGAAGTCCCTGTCAGAGCAGATGATCCTGTCTTTCCCGTAGTACGGTTTTTCCCGCCCTCGCTCGCGCTCATCAGACTCCCCACGATCGTGCCCGCAAACATCAGACTCACTACGACCGCGCCCGCAAACATCAGACTCTCCACGACCGTGCCCGCAAACATCAGACTCTCCACAAACGCCGGCCTCCAAGCAAGCCTCAGCTTCCCCATGCCCGCAAACCGCCTCCGCCGGTATAAAGGCCCCGTCCAGATCCGTGATCTGCACTATTTCGTAAATATCTTTAGGGTATATTTTCTCCCGGTCAAAGAAATCATTAAGAAAATACTTCGCCAGTTTTTTTTCGATCGCGGCAATGTTTTTCTCGAGAATCTTTTCAGGCTTGTCCCCGGTGCGGTCCTTCTCGTCGAAGTTGACGGAAACCATGAGATCGCCCCCGACATCTACCCCGTCCTTGTTGATGACAGGAAAGAAAACTTCTATATTTTCATCGATCTTATCGTATAACTCCGATATGACATTTCTCAAAGCGTTGCGGTCCGACTGGCCCTCAACTAAGAATAAAACTATCTTCCGTCTCGGCCTCTTGCCCATTGCGTCTACCTCCCGCCTGTACCAATGCAGCTACAATCTTAAAGCGCTTTGTCCTCTTATAAATGATCTCGTCCTGCTCGTTCAAAACGATTTCCCGGAAATAAGTATCCCTCAAATTGTTTGTCGCAGCGATCTTCTTGAGCCGGATGTACCTGTTCGCAGGATTTGCGGTGGTAAAATACAGAAACTTCTTATCGATCACCTCAAGGGGCCGCAGGTTGTGGGAAGTAAAGATGAACTGGCCCTTTCCCGACTCCTCCATCGCCTGCAGGATCTCGCCGAGCAGGTACTCAAAAATGCCCGCGTCAAATTCATCGATCGCGACCGTGACGGATTCCTCGTTAAAAGCGGCGATGATCAGGCTGAGCACAGAAATGATCTTCCTTACACCATCGGACTCCTCGCGAAGAGGGAGCTCTTTCCCGTCCCGATAAGCCATCAGCATGGTGACGATCGCCGGCGAACCGTCTTTCGCAACGGTCTCCGACATCTTCCGGAGCCCGATCGAGAGGCCGGGGACCAGCTGGCTGAGCACGGAGCTGATCGAGGACAGGTCGTCACTGAGTTCTTCGAAAGTCTCGAGCGAATACGTCATCGATCGCCTGGAATCCAGGGTTATGACCCCTTGCCGCGTGTAGATCGGCAGCGCGAGGTTCAGGCGGATCAGTCCCGATGACTTCGTATCGATCACATACAAATAAAATCTGGCAAAAAATCGAAGCTCCGCGAGCACTCTGAAAAAGACGGATTTGTTGTCCTTCTCTTCAAACAGGTCCAGCGTCTCCTTCATGAAAATAAACGATTTGGCGCTATTTTTTGCCAGCTGTTTGTTGACTTCAAGGGCAACCAGCGTTTTGCTGCCTCCGCCGGCAATCTCTTTCCGCTTTGTGTCCGGCGTAAACGGGGCCTTTTTCGAAGACGTGTCGATGATGACCTGCCGCTTGGAAGCGCCCTCCCACAGCAGCGAAAACTTCTCATTAAAAATGATCGCCCTCTTCTCGTCGTCCGGCAGATCAAATTCCTCGGGAAAATTCTTGTACCTCTCGCGCAGCTCTTCGTCAGTCAGATTCACGCTCGACATGCAGAACGAATACGACGCCTCGCGGATAATTCCGTCCGGATACTGCAGATCAAAGACAAACTCCAGCTCGGCGTGATCCTTGTCGACTGCGACGCATTCCGCATAGCTGTTCGCGACCGGCTGCCCGGACATCAGGTCCTTCAAAATAGCGAGCGCCTCAATGAAAGACGTCTTGCCCGA
>DLYC01000211.1 GCA_003447895.1 Lachnospiraceae bacterium
ATATATTTGCGGTAGGTGAGCGCTGCGTCTTCGATCGCCTTGCAGAGGTTTTTGTGGCGCTCGGGGCCGTCTTCCTTCTTGAGGCTCCCGATGTATCTTCCCTCGAAGCCCTCCAGGGGCTTTACCCTTGCAAATGCTGTCGTTCCCTCGAGCTTTCTGCCCTCCTGTATGATCCCGTCGTCATCGATCAGGAACATCACTACGGCGCCTGCCCTGAAACCGCCCGATTTTCTTCCAAAGGCAACTTTTCCTTTTTTTCTGAGCTTTAAGAACTCGTTCGTGAGATGTTTCATCTGCGCGAAACTCAGGAGCCCCTGCAGCAAAAACGCGATTCCGACGATAATTAAGATTAGCAGCATTGCTCACCTCCGTATGATTCGATGGTTACCGGGTTCTTCTTCCGGGCGATCAGCCTCTGGACTTGCCGCCGGAGATGTTCAGTGTCGTACCTGTGATATAGCTTGCTCTGTCGGAGACGAGGTATGCTACGAAATCACCGACTTCATCGAGCTTTCCGTCACGGCCGATCGGGATGACCTTGGTGTAATCTGTGGACAGCTCTTCGGGCTTTACGCCTCTTGTATAAGCAAGTGCCTCGTTGTAAGCAGGAGTGCGAAGACCTGTGGCTTCCATGATGCCGGGCGCTACCGCGACGACGCGGATATTGTATTTGCCGAGCTCCTTGGCCCAGCTGCGGGTGAAGCTGTCCACCGCTCCCTTTGTGGCGGAGTATGCGCTCTGTCCCTGGGAACCTTCCTTACCGGATTCGGAGGACATGTTCACGATGACGCCGTGTCCCTGCTTGACCATCTCTCTCGCTGCAGCCTGTGCGCAGAGGAAGAGGCCCTTTACGTTGACCGCGAACATCTTGTCAAAGGATGCTACGTCCAGTTCGTACTGCGGCTTCTCGCCCTTGACGTCCACCAGGAGACGGGGGAGGTTGATTCCCGCGTTGTTGACGATCGCGTCGATGTGGCCGTACTTATTAAGGATCTCAGCCATCATTGCCTTTACGCTCTCGGGATCCGTGACGTTGCACTGTACCTGGTAAGCGCCGTCCACAACTTCGCCGGTCTTAGCGTTCATGTCGATGACGACTGTGTCAGCTCCTGCTTCCACCAGTGTGCTTGCGATGTGCTTTCCGATTCCGGAAGCACCGCCTGTGACCGCTACGACCTTGCCCTCAAGATTTAACCAGTTTGCCATTTCAATTCCTCCTTTTTTATAAGTTCTTGTTTCCTTGACTTTGTTTGTTGTTTCCTTTGATGGTTGTATCTTAATAAAAAAAGAGGTTTGCTTTAATTCCGCGAAATCCGCCGCCGCGGAAATTCATTAGTACAGCGGATTTCCGGGGGGCGGAAAAAACATGGCATTTGTATCAGGCGAACGGTGTCGTTCGTTTGGGGCGGGTTAGGTTGCGGCGGGTTAGGTATATCAGCGCTGTTGGAGCTGTTTGTCTCCAAATGATTTCTGCAGGATGTAGCGGGTTAGGTACACTAGCTCTGGTGGAGCTTTTTGTCTCCAAATGATTTCTGCAGGATGTAGCGGGTTAGGTACATCGACTTGTTTCCACATTTTTGTCTCCAAGAAATTTCAAGAAATTGTTGAAATTAGGTGCCGTTGCAGTGATTCGGCAAAACGTTCCAAATTAGAAGGAGCTTTTTCTTCTTGAGAGAAGAAATATTGGGAACTTTCAGCGCATGAGTACCGTCCATACCTAAAGGTCAAATAAGCCATGGAGACTATTTCTGAAAAAGCTTCCGATATGCCTAAAAATCAAAAAAGCCTTTGGGACTATTGTCGCAAAAGCTTCTGATATACCTAAGACATTCTTTAACCACCACCCGGCCGACCCGGAACGGTGGAAAAACTTGATTTTATTCAGCACCCCACGTCCCGAATGCTTCGCATTCGGGACTGTGGGCGTCCAGAGGCGCTCCGCGCCTTGTCCGCCCCGGAAAAATCACAAAAAAAGAGGGTATTGCCCCCGCCGAAAAATTCAGCGGGATGCAACACCCTCTGCAAAGCGCTTCTGCAGCGCAGCGGATTATTAGGATTCTTATCTGTAAAGTCCTATGCTGAATACGACCGCGACCAGAATCCTGATCCAGCCGGTAGCAAATCTCGAAACTGTGACCGCGGCGATTCCCGCCTGCGTGGTCTCCGGCCTTGCCTCCGTCATGCCAAGCCCTACGGGGATAAAGTCACAGGCACACTGGCAGTTGATGGCAAAGAGCGCCGGAAGCGCCATGTAAGGGGGCATGCTTCCTGTGGCGATCAGCTCTCCGATCACCGTGGAAAACATCTGCGCGGAGACCGCGCCCGCCCCGAGGATCGCGCTGAGGCCCGGGACGGAGCAAAGGATCCCAAGACTTATAAGCCCCGGGAGGCTCCCTCCCATAGGCTCCATCAGGCGGGCCAGAAAGGCTGTCAGACCGGAGCCTTTGCAAATTCCGATAAACAGCGCCGCAAATCCCATAAAGGGCAGGATCATTTCCAGGCAGGTCCTCACCGCGTCCCTGGCCGACTGCTGGAACAGGCTGATCACTTTGCTGACCGCGAGCACCGGTCCCAGCACTCCGTTTACGGGCGACCGGGCTTCTTCCGGTCCCGCCTGGCTCTCCGGTGCGGCCCGTTCTTCTCCCTGGGCCGGCTCCTCCGCACTCACCCCAGAAGCCTCCGCTCTCGCCCCGGAAGCCCACGCTCTCGCCTCGGAAGTCCCAGCACTCGCCCCGGAAGCCTCCGCCTCTTCGGCCGACGACACACACGCTGACGTGACAGCCGAGACATACAGATCTTCTGTCATATATTTTGCCAAAGGGCCGCTCTTCCCTGTCGCCAGAAGATTTACTGTCGGAATTCCCTTTCCGGGATAAATGCCGCACCGGAGCGTTCCGCCGCAGTCAATGATAGCGAGTGCCACTTCTTCGTCCGGGCATGTCTCCCGGTTTCCGTTTACAGGCTCCATGCCGGAAAGCGCTGCGATCCGGGCGAGCGGTTCCGGCTCCCGGTCTCCGGCGGTCATATAGAGCACTTTGTGACGCTCCGCTGTCGGTGTGACGATCAGCGGGCCGCCGTAACCGCCATCCCCTCTCGTAATCCTGATCGTGCGGTAGCCCGACCGGCTGCCAACCCTCTCACCGATCTCTCCGGCCTCTGAAGACGGCGTGGCCGCCGAATCCGTTTCCTTTGCCGGTCCAGCCGACGCGCCCTCCTGCGCCGCAGAAGCGGCCACCGCTCCCGCCGACGCAGCCTCTTCTTCTCCCTCTCTCTCCATCCACAGGTCCACCTTCCTGTCCAGCCGGATTCCCTGCTTTCGCGCCACCTGTCCGGTGATCAGCTCTGTCGCGTAGCCGGAGATAAAGTTGGCGACGAGGCCCGCCGCCAGATACCGGACCGCGAGGGGAAACGGATCGAGGCCCAGGGCCAGGACGCCGTTGGCGATCCCAAGCCACAGAAAGAGCTCCGCCGGGTTGATGTGCTGGAAAATTCCGCTGTTTGTATGGCAGTGGTAGCTGGCTGAGGCAAAATAGGCCGGCTTGTAGCGCTCCGGCAGATAGCGTCCCATAGAGATTGCCATGGGGTTTCCCAGTACGACCGCCGACAGGAAGGGCAGGACCAGATAGCGGAGCAAGGGATTTGCGCCGCACTTTGCCGCGAGTCTCTCGACCCGGCTCCGCCCGATCATGGCCGTCACAGCGTTCAGAAGGATCAGAAACAGAAACAGTTTCGGCAGGAGCTCCGTGACCCATGTCAGAAGCTGCTGCGCCCCCATCTCGACTATATTTTGGATACCGCTAATCAGAAACATAAAAGACCTCCCTGCTTCTTATTATAGCAGGGAGGTTTCGAATACGCGGAAAAATGCAGTGTAATTCAGGGGGATTTCAGATAGCTGAATGGGGATGACTTCAGGCTGCATTTTCCGGCTCGCTATATGACTCCTTTTTGTGTTACCTCTGTTTTTTGTACAGGACGCGCAGGAGCTCCTGGTAGTTCTGCGTCTTCGTGATTGCGTCCAGCATGTCTGTATTTCTGGAGATATCCAGAAGCTCGTCGTAGACGCGGATCATGAGCATATCATCCGCATCGGACTCCTCCGGAAGCGCCATAAAGAAGATCACCCGGACTTCACACCCTTTGAAGCGGACCGGTTCTTCGAAAATGCCGATGGCCAGCAGCATGCGGTCATTGGCCTTCTGTATCCCGTGCGGGATCGCGACGCCGTTGTCGAAGACCATGGTTCCCTTGGCCTCCCGCTCCGTAAGGCGCTCGCCGAATCCCTCATCGATGTAGCCCTCGTCGGTCAGGATCTCGACCATCTCGTCAAGGGCGTCCTGATAAGAACGGCCCTTCTCGAAGAAGAACACTTTGTTCTCGTCCAAAAGACTGCTCATAATATACTGGTTATCGTCCAGGACCGGGATGTCGACCCGCTCCCAATAGCGGGCTTTCTCCAGCTTCTGCTTCAGCTCCTTCTCGTCGAAGATCTCGCGGATCCGGATGACCGGCTTTACCGGCCGGAACGGAAGCTCCACCGTGGAGAGGATGACGTCAAAATTCTCCAGCTTTTCCGGTGACGCGGCAGTGTCCGACATGGTCTGGATCTGAACCTGGCTGTCCACGATCTTTTTGAGCTGTACGCTGATCAGTCTTGCCGTGACGCGCCCCGTGCCGCAGATCACGGCAATTCGGAAGGGTTTGCGCTGTTCCAGATGGTTTTCTTCCAAAAACACGCCAAAATAGGAGGCAAGGTGACCTCTCTCGTCCTGATTGACGTGAAGGCCCTGTTCCTGTTCTATGACGCGCGCCGCAATGCCGGACATCTCATAGGCTAGGGGGAATTTGGTCCTGAGTTCGTCCAGGATCGCGTTTGGCTGGTGTATTTTGAACCGGAGGCGGTTGAGCATGAACATGAGATGATAGGAGAATTCCTCCGCAAAGTCCTTGGGATCGATGGTGATATCCAGCTCCTCCCGGATCTTGGCCATGATCTTCTCGGAAAGGGGGCCGATCGTCGCGTCCAGCTCCATTTCCTGCACGGATCCAAGGTCTGCCGGCGTGCGCATTCCCGCGATGGGCAAAAAAGTGAAAATCTTCTCTTCCACCGGAAATTCCACGTGGAGCACACGTCCGATCTTATCGACCAGTTCATTGACAGCGGGAAACTCGCCGTTGGCGGTCAGGTTGTAATAGGCGTCTGTCAGCGTGCCGATAAAGTGTCCCGTAAGAAACCGGTCCATCATCAGCAAAAGATAGCGCCCGAACTGCTTCCCGACCTGTTTTTCAAAGGCCTTCTGCTCCGTCTGCTCCCGGATCAGTTCCCGGATGTCATTGTCGAGGGGGTAGTCCCCGTAGAGCGCGTCAAAGCAGTTTTCAAGTATATAGGTCCGGATGTCCAGCTCCTTCCCGTGAAGGATCATTCCTTTGCTGGTCTTTCCGACAACGCTGAGCCCAAACGGCTCGATCTCCTCGCGGAGCTTCTTCAGGTCATTGATCAGGGTCGTTCTTCCGATATTCATCTCATAGGCCAGCTCATCCGTAAGAAGCGGGCCGTCCGCCCTCATCAGCTCGCCGAAGACATAATTCTGCCGCCCGCGGGGCGTTCCGAAGATACCGTCAATATTGCATATTTTTTCAAAGGCATGCTTATACTGCTCAGGCTCGAAGATCCTCAGACTGTAGCGTCCCTGCGTCCCCTCGACAACAGCACTCCCGCCCAGGTCTTCATTCAGCTGGCGGATGTCGTTTCGGATCGTCCGCTCGCTGACACTGAGCTGCTGCGCCATGGAGGCGACCGTGACCCCGGATTTATGTCCCAGAATCGCGAGTATATCCGCTGCCCTGTTGTCTGTAAATTGTTTCTTCAACTCGCCGTTTCCCCCATCAATACATCAAAACAATACCTCTGAAAAATATTATACAATTCTTCCGCTTTATCGGTTAATAATCGAGTAGGAGGGGGCGATGAGC
>DLYC01000196.1:0-852 GCA_003447895.1 Lachnospiraceae bacterium
TCTCCTTTACGATCCGGTTGCGGTGATAGGCCGAGAAGACATCCTTCAGTTCCTCATTTCGCTTCTCGATCAGGGCGTGGTTCTTCACCGAGAGCCTGGGGAAGATGACCCACCTGGAAGGATCCTTCACGAATCCCTCAGGCTTATTGACATAGTATTCATCCGGATCCTTGACTTCCAGCGCCTCGTAGCCGTGGTCCACTCTGGTGGTCGCTCGGAAGAACACGGGCGTCCCGTATTTCTCCGAATAGTCAAAGGCTTCCTGGATCATCTCATACGCTTCCGCCACAGAGGCAGGGTCAAAGACCGGCACTTTGGAGAACATTCCGAAAGTCCGGGTATCCTGCTCCGTCTGGGAAGAGATCGGACCGGGATCGTCTGCCACCAGCACGACCATGCCGCCTTTCACGCCGATATATTCCAGACTCATCAGCGGGTCGGAGGCCACGTTCAGGCCCACCTGCTTCATCGTCACCAGTGCGCGCGCACCGGCATACGCCGCGCCCGCCGCCACTTCCATACCGGCCTTCTCATTGATCGACCACTCCACATATACATTGCCGGGATTGCGCTTCGCGATGGTCTCCAGCACTTCCGTCGAGGGTGTCCCGGGATAGCCGGACACCAGATTCACGCCGGCTGCCAGCGCGCCCAGTGCGATCGCCTCATTTCCCATAAGAAATTCTTTGTGCATGATGATACCTCTTTATTCTGTCGTTGCGGGCTTTTCCGCATAGATGAATACACTTTATCACATTAACGTGTGTAATTCAATTGTTTCCGACGGCATTTGGATCTGGAGGCAGTGCGCCCCGCTGCAACGAAAAGAGGACGCCCCGGCACTTTCCGTGC
>DLYC01000196.1:947-7112 GCA_003447895.1 Lachnospiraceae bacterium
CCGCACATGTATTTTCTCAATATTTTGACAGTATTTCCTTGAGGTACTCTCTGTATTCGCTGCGGACCTGTGCAGGCGAAAGGATCTCCATTCCGGCCCCGATGCCGGTGACCCAGCCGTAGAACTGCGTGCTCACTGCTACCTTGACGCGCACATGGAAGTGTTCGCCGTCCTCCGGCACGACCGCGACCTCCCTGCCGAACCGGTCGATAATGACGCCCACCAGGTTGTTGGTGCAGCGAAGGACCACGTCTTCGTCGCGACCGCCGAACATTCCAAAGGTTTTTCTGGAGAAGGCCGCCAGGTCAAAATCCCGAAAGGCTTCCTGTCCTGCCCTCTCCTGATCCGTCAGGCTGATATGGAGCATCTTGTCCACCCGGTAGTGCTTGATGATGCCGGCCGCCTCGTCGAAGGCGATCAGATAATAATTCTCGTCGTCCCAGGTGAGGGCCCACGGGCTCACCACATACCTGCTCCCGCCCTTTCTCTCCGCCAGCTTCTTTCCGGTGGTCCACTCCCCGTACTTGAACTCGATCCGGCGGCCATTGTTCATGGCCTCGTGCAGCGTGTCCACGTTGTAATAGACCATTTCGTTGCCCGTCTTCATGCGGTTCCGGATAAAGACCGAGCGGTTGAGCTGCTTCGCTTTCTGCTCGTTGGTCAGCTGCATGAGCTTTCCGATCAGTTCCCTCGATTTCTTCTCCGTGATGAATTTGGAGGACTGCACGGCGTCCACCAGGAGCTTGAGCTCAGGCAGTTCAAACTCCCGGGCGCCGACGTAGTAGCCCTGCCCGTTCTCTTTTTTGATCACATCGATGCCAAAAGCCTGCAGGACCTCGATATTGCTGTAGATGGTCCTCCGGTCCGCCTCGCAGTTGTACTTTTCCAGCACCCGGATCAGGTCTGTGGCGTTGAGCGAATGCTCTTCGTCCGTGGTAAGCAGAAGCTCCCGCATCATGTACAGGAGCGCTAATTTGTGATTGTTGACCTTTGCCATCTGTTCCGTCTCCTTGTTAAAGTCCGACGTCAGGTTTCTCTTTGACTCATCTCAGGATGTATTTTTTCAGCTCCTCATAGATCTTGTCTTCCCGGGGAGGACACCCCATGATGCACACATCGAAGTCCTTTGTACAGCGGCCGACGCCTAGCTTCCCGGTCTTGCCCTGCATGCCCTGGCCGATAGCGATGGGTGTATCCAGCTTCTCGAGAAGCCCTTCCTCCTTGAGTCTCCACAGCGCGCCGGTCAGATTTGCGTAGCAGGCGCTGCAGGAATTCACCTCGTTGACCGCGTAGGAGACCTCCAGGATCTTGTGCTCTCTGGGGAGATCCTCCATCATCTCCTTGCCGTCATATCCGTGAAAGCCCCCGAGATCGATGATCTGCGCGGCGTCGAGATCGGTGGATCCGACCCCCAGCTGCTGCGCCATCCGCACGTAGGGCACATCGTCCGGCGTGTAGTGCAGGAGCCGGCAGGCATAGCTGTCCACCAGCACCGGGTCGGCCGCCGCCATAATGCAGTTGCGCACCACCGGGTTTCCCCCTTCCTCAAAGTCCAGGTCCCCGCAGATGTGGTCCACCACGATGAAGTCCTGATGGATCGCCGTCTGCAGATGGGCGATCGGCTTGTGGAGTCCCATGCGGTGGAAGCGGGATTTCTCCGAGTTGGGGAGAAGCCCCTTGAGGTTCTTGAGGGCACAGGTCATTTTGGTCTGGCAGTGTCCCTTGAGGACCGGCACATTGATCAGAAAGTCCATTCTGTCCACCGCGTCGATGACATTCAGCTTCATGCCCGCGCAGTCGACACTGTGCCATTTTTCTTTCTGCCCGTCTACAAAAGGCACGCCATACTGTTCGCACAGCGCCCGGTAGCCGCAGTACTCGTACGCTTCGGAAGTCCGGTCGCCGACCCAGGAGCCCTCCACGATCGTTATATTCTCAAACTGATTGCCCTGCAGATACTCAATGATCCCTGCCACTACTTCGGGATGCGTCGTGGCTCCGTACTCAGCCGGAGAGATGACCACCAGATTCGGTTTGATGGCGATCCTCGCCTTTTTGCTGCCGATCAGGCCCGCAAGATCCGTCTTGGAGAGCAGCTCTTTGGTCATCTCCTTATACTCGGTCCCGTACAGTTTCCAGATTTGGTTTTTGGCGATCATATTTCCCCTTTCTTACAAACAGCGGCCACCGCATCTGCGATGGCCGCAAACCTGATCCTCTCTCTTAAAGCACTTCTCCGTTGGTCGCGATCACATTCCTGTACCAGTCAAAAGATTTCTTGCGATATCTCTCCCCGGACCCGCTGCCGTCGTCGTTCAGGTCCACATAGATGAATCCGTAGCGCTTGGCCAGCTCGCCGGTGGTGAAGGATACCACATCGATGCAGCCCCAGGGCGTGTAGCCCATGAGCTCAACGCCGTCATATTCCACAGCTTTCTTCATCTGTTCAATATGCGCCCGCAGATAATCGATCCGGTAGCTGTCGTCGCAGCTCTTGTCCGCCTCCAGCTTGTCATAGGCGCCCAGGCCGTTCTCCACGATGAACATGGGCTTTTCGTAGCGCTCATACAGGGCGTTCAGCGCGTAGCGCAGGCCCACCGGGTCGATGGCCCATCCCCAGTCCGAGACCTTCACATAAGGGTTCTTGACGGAATGCGCGTTGCCGCCCACGATCATCTCCCCGGCCTTCTCTGTTTTGGCCTTTACCGTGTTGGTCATGTAATAGCTGAAGCCGATATAGTCCACCGTTCCCTGCGCCAGAATATCGCTGTCTCCCTCTTCCATAACCGGCGCGGTTCCCTCTCTCTCCCACTCCTTATAGGCGTAAGCGCCATAGTGGCCTCTGCACATGACGTCGGAGAAGACATATCTCTCGTGCATGGCCTCTACTGCCTGCATGATATCTTCCGGATCGCAGGAATAGGGATAGAACGGCACAAAGCCCAGCATGCACCCGATCTTGAAGTCGGGGTTGATCTCATGGCCCTTCTTCACAACAAGGGCAGACGCCACCATCTCATTGTGGGCCGCCTGATAGAGCGCCTTCTTCGGATCCTCATACTGAGAGAAGCGGATGCCGGAATTGGTCCAGCCGAAAATATCCACGGCCGTGTTGGACTGGTTATTGATCTCGTTAAAGGTCATCCAGTATTTGACCTTATCCTTATAGCGCTCCATGACGCACAGCGCGTAGCGCACAAAGAAATCGACCAGCTTGCGGTTGGTCCAGCCGCCGTACGCCTGCGTCAGGTAGTAGGGCATCTCGAAGTGGCTGAGCGTGATCACCGGTTCGATCCCGTATTTCAAAAGCTCGTCAAACAGATCGTCGTAGAACTGAAGTCCCGCCTCATTGGGCGTTGTCTCGTCGCCCTTGGGGAAAATGCGGCTCCAGGAGATCGATGTGCGGAAGCACTTAAATCCGAGCTCCGCAAAGAGCTTCACATCCTCCTTATAGGTGTGGAAAAAGTCAATTCCTTTGTGATTGGGATAGTTTTCACCCGGCACCACACCGTCTGTGATCCTGCGGGCCACTTTATTGGAGCCCCCTGTCATCACATCGCTGACGCTTGGGCCTCTTCCGTCCACATCCCACGCTCCCTCGAGCTGATGTGCCGCAACAGCGCCTCCCCATAAAAAGTTCTTTGCAAATGCCATTGCCCAGCCTCCTTTACCGTTTTCATTGATTATACCATATCTTCCGCACTCTCATCAGTCGGTCCTTTTGATCCACAGGTTCAGATCCATCTTCCCCTTGATGCCGGGCACGGATCCGTTCTCCGTGTACTGCCACCAGGTGAACTGATAGCTTGTCTGCGGCGTCGGCTCGTAATCCGCATACCAGATCTCAAACTGGTTGAGCGTCTCCACGTCAAAATATGTGTTTTCCCAATAGAGATTGGTGTACAGCGCCACTTTGCAGGACAGCTCCTTTTCCGCCGCCTCTTTAAAAGCGAGCGCATTTGCGGACGCCTGATCCCGGTCAAGATCATTGGCGCGGCCTGCGCTGCCGCCGGCCAGTTCAGGGTCGTATACCAGCGGAAGATCCAGCCCTGTCCCCGCTTTTCGGATGATCTCTGCGGCAAAACGCGCCTCCTCGGCGGCCTCCTCCTCGTTGACTGCCTGCGAGAAAAAGTAGGCGCCTACCTGCAGACCGGCCTTCTTCGCCTCCTTCATATACTGAACAGCCATCGTGTCTTCGTTGAGCGTTCCCTCGTCGCCGTAGCCTCTGAATCCCACGCGGACAAAGACGAATTTATATCCCGCTCCGGCCACTTCTTCCCAGTCGATCTCGCCCTGGTGGTCGGAGACGTCGATCCCCGGAAGAGATTCGTAATTCTCATCACTGTAGGACATGTGTCCGGTCTCTTCCGAATAGGCGAATTTGTCGTCATCATAAGGATGCCGTCTGGGTTCCGTGTCTTTTTTGCTGCTTGATGCGCCCTTCTCTTCTCCCGCCGCACGCTTTGCGCTTCCGGCCGGTTCTGAACCGCCGCCGGCTTGCTCCTCTTCTTTCTCTTCAGCCTTCGTCCCGACAGACTCCTCCGGCGCCGGTGCATCGCTCTCATCCTGTTCTCTCATCATGAGCTGCTGCCCGGAAGCCGTCTGCTGCGATCCCTCGCTCGGCGTATTCCAGGTCCTGCATCCTCTCAGGATCGCGGCGGCGCACAGAAGCGGCAGCAGAATATAAAAAGCCGCCTCCATGTTTTCCCATATCGTATGTCTGTCGTCATTTTTTCTGCTCAATCACACTCTCCCCGTTTCGAATCTGCGATCTCCTGTCCGGGCCTTCCTGCCGGCATCAAAGCCCCAGCTCCGCCCTGCACGGCAGGCCGTATGCGCTCTCTGCACAGTCCACAGCCCTGATGATCGCCTCGCTGAGCACCTCCGCTCCGAGCATTCCCACCAGGTCCTGATCCCCGTTTACTTCTCCCAGCGATACCGCATAGATGCTGTCTCCGTCTGCGGAAGTGTGCACCGGGTGGATCGACCGGGCGTAGCCGTTGTGTCCCATACCCGCGATCTTGCAGAGCTGCGGCTTTTCGAAACGCGCATTTGTGAGGATGACGGAGATCGTCGTGTTTCCGGTGAACTTGTTCTCCACCGCTTCGATCGATCTGCACATGGCAGCCACTGTACTCCGGAACTGCGTCTTATCCTCGCTCAAAAGTCCGGCGATCTGCTCGGCGCTCTTCCAGTCATAGATATCTCCCAGCGCATTGAGCACCACGATCGCGCCGACTTTCAGCTCCCCGATCTGTACGGCATAGCTCCCGATCCCGGTCTTCATGGCGGTTTCCATTCCTCCGATCTTGCCGACGGAGGCCCCGCAGCCGGCGCCGTAGTTGCCATCTTTATAGTTCGGCGCTTCAAATGCCGCCCTCGCCGCTTCGTAGCCCATCTCTTTGTCCGGCCTCACTTTCGCAGAACCCACGGAGAGATCAAAGATATCCGACTGCACGACCAGCGGCACTTTGGCAACGCCTGTGTCGAAGCCGATGTCGTGCTCTTCCAGATATTTCATGACGCCGTCTGCCGCACCCAGCCCGAATGCGCTGCCCCCCGACAAAACGATCCCGTGGATCGTCTGCATCGCCATCAGAGGATTGAGCATCTGGCTGTCCCGGGAAGCTGGCCCGCCGCCGCGCACATCCAGCCCGGCCCGCATTCCCGTCTCGCTGATCAGAACGGTCATACCGGTGGCCGCTTCCGCGTTCTGTGCCTGTCCGATCCGAATCCCCTCTATGTCGAGGACACTGATCTCCTTTAGTTCCTGAAAAGCCTTTGCTGTCTCTGATAATTTCATACGGCTGTATGCCTCCTTCCGTCAGGTTAAGTATAGTATAGAGAATATTTGCGCATGCGCCTATTCTTTTCAGGCAAATTCCTGCGCTGCAGAAGTCTTCCGGCGCCCAACTGCACAGAAAATTGTTTGTAAAAGTCTGTGTTTTCAGATAATTTAATTTATAGTTGATTATTGTCAGAACTTTGTTATAATAGACTTAACAAAAGGAAAGCATAACAGCTTAATAATATAAAGGAGGTCACGTAAATGAAATTGCAGGTATTTTCAGAATAGAGGTATCCGATGACGAGAAAGTCGGATACCTCTTCTTTTTTTTGCTTTTACTTCAGGCAGCTGTCCATGAAGGCTTTGATCTCCGCCTG
>DLYC01000101.1 GCA_003447895.1 Lachnospiraceae bacterium
GACTACTGCTCTTCCTCGTACGGGATTCCCAGGTGCAGGTAGGCCTCTCTCGTCGCGACTCTCCCTCTGGGCGTCCTGTTGATGAGGCCGTTCTGGAGAAGATAGGGCTCCACCAGGTCCTCCAGCGTTCCCGGGTCCTCGCCGATCGCCGCGGCCATGGTGTCCAGTCCCGCCGGTCCGCCGCCGAACTTTTCGATCAGCGTCAGAAGGAAATTTCTGTCCGCCCTGTCAAGGCCCATGCGGTCCACATCCATGATATCCAGCGCCGTTCTCGCCACTTCCAGCGTGATCTTTCCGTCATACCTGACCTGCGCATAGTCGCGGACCCGCTTGAGGATCCTGTTGGCAAGTCTGGGCGTGCCGCGGCTTCTGCGGGCAAGCTCCATGGCGCCCTCCTCGTCGATCGGCACCCGGAGCTTCGCGGCGCTCGCCATGATGATCTGCCGAAGCTCCGAAGTGTTATAGAACTCCAGCCTGTGGATCTCGCCGAACCGGTCTCTGAGGGGCGCCGAGAGAAGTCCCGCTCTGGTCGTCGCGCCCACCAGGGTAAAGCGGGGGAGATCCAGCCGGATCGATTTCGCGGCCGCGCCCTTTCCGATCAGGATATCGATGGCAAAATCTTCCATGGCCGGGTACAGCACCTCTTCCACCTGCTTGTTCAGCCTGTGGATCTCGTCCACGAACAAAATATCGTTTTCCTTCATGCCGTTCAGGATGGCCGCCATCTCTCCCGGCTTTTCAATGGCGGGGCCGCTGGTGATCCTGATATTGGCCCCCATCTCCTTGGCAATGATCCCCGATATAGTGGTCTTTCCGAGGCCGGGAGGCCCGTAAAAGAGCATGTGGTCGAGGGGCTCTCCCCTCTTTTTGGCCGCCTCTATGGAGATTCCGAGGCTCTCCTTCATCTTGCTCTGTCCTATATAGTCGGCGAGGCGCTGCGGCCGGAGCGTACTCTCGATCCGGCTGTCCTCCTGTGTAAAATTGGTTTCGATCGTTCTTCTCTGCATGTATTTCCGTTCACTCTCTTATAGTGGTCAAGGTCCGCGTTCTCCCGCTTTACTCAGATAAACCTGAGCGCCGCTTTCAGGATGCTCTCTGTATCGGCAAGCTCCTGATTCTCCTTCTGTGCGTTCTCTCTTCCCGCGCGGACCGCCTTCGCCGCTTCCGCCCTTGAATAGCCGAGCGCCGTGAGGGCCTCCACAGCCTCTGCCGCCGCGCCGTCCTGCCCGGCGTCGGTCCCCTTTAAGCCGTCCTTTGAAAGTCCTCTGCTTCCTGCCCCCGCCGCTGTTCCTGCCGCGATGGCCTGCATCTGCGAATCATACATCCCGGAGACCTTGTCGCGAAGGTCCAGGATCAGCCTTTCCGCGGTTCTCTTTCCGACGCCCGGCGCCCTTGCGATCATCTTGGCGTCTCCCGTCATGATCGCGAACCGTAGGTCGTCCGCCGTTCCCACAGAGAGGAGTGCCAGTCCGCCCTTCGGCCCTACTCCGCTCACTGTGATCAGGAGTTTGAACAGGTCCAGGTCATCCCTAGACATAAAGCCGTACAGGGCGATCTGGTCCTCCCTCAGATAGGTATAGGTATAGACCATGACTTCCTCATCGCGGTCTGCCGCCGCGAGTCTTAGCATTGTCTCCCCGGAGATCCTGACTTCATAGCCCACGCCTCCGACATCGATCACCGCCGCCCCGTCGTACACGGCGGCCACAAATCCTCTTAAAAATGCGATCATAAAATCACGCTCCCAAAGCAAATATAGATTTCATTATACATCCCGGCCCCTTCTTTTACAATTTTCATTATTTCCGTAATGTGTTAAGATTAAGAAACGTATAAATATTCAAAAAGGAGCGTTAATATGGGTAAAGTATTCCGATTTAACAAAGATGTGGACACCGATCAGATCATTGCATCCCAGTATCTTCTCTACCCCACTGTGGATGAAATGAAGGCCCACACGTTTGAATCCCTCGATGCAGACTTTGCGTCTGACGTAAGGCCCGGCGACTTCGTCGTCGCGGACAGCAATTTCGGCTGCGGATCCTCCAGGGAGCAGGCCCCCGCCGTCCTCAAGGCGCTGGGCGTCCGCGCCGTCCTGGCCCCTTCCTTTGCCCGGATCTTCTACAGAAATTCCATCAATATCGGTCTCCCCGCCATTGTCTGCGACGGTCTCTATGACGCGGTCAGAAACGGAGACGAGATCGAACTGGATATGGAAAAAGGGATCGTGACCTTTGGCGGGCAGACTTTTCCCTGCACAAAGCTTCCTGTCCATCTTCAGAAGATCCTGGATCAGGGCGGACTTATCAGCTCTCTCGATGAGATGTAATAGAACAATATTTTGACATGGAGGATACACTATGGGAATGACAATAGCCGAAAAGATCATCGCCCGCGCCGCAGGCGTCGAAGCTGTGCGCGCCGGTGAGATCCACACCGTCACGCTCGACTATCTGATGAGTAACGACGGAACGACCCACCTCACGATCGATATGTACAATAAGCTCCGTAATCCCCGCATCGCGGACAAGAGCAAACTCGTCTGGATCGTCGACCACAACGTGCCCTGCGACAGCCCCAAGACGGCGGCCTCTCAGAAGAAGATGCGCGATTTTGCCAGGGAAAACGGGATCACCTTCTATGAGGGCGCCGGTGTCTGTCACCAGATCATGTGCGAGAAGCATGTGGTGCCGGGACAGCTCATCTTCGGCGCGGACAGCCACACCTGCGCATACGGCGCGCTGGGCGCCTTCGGAACCGGCGTCGGCTGCACGGACTATCTCTACGGCATGGTGACCGGAGGCTCCTGGGTCATGGTGCCCGAGACGCTCCGCTTCAACCTGACCGGAAAGCTCGCCGATCGCGTGACGGCAAGAGACCTGATCCTGACCATCATCGGCATGATCGGAGCCAACGGCGCCAACTACCACGCCATGGAATTTGTGGGCGACGGCATGAAGAACCTGACCATGAGCGACCGCATCTCCATCTGCAACCTCTGCGTGGAGGCGGGTGCCAAAACAGCGCTCATGGAAGTGGACGACATCACAATGGCATATCTTGAGGAGCACGGCGGCAGAAAGCCCGCTGCCTGCTTTAAGAGCGACGACGACGCTGTCTTCGAAAAGACTTACGACATCGACCTCTCCACCATCGTCCCCGTAGTGGCGAAGCCCCACTTTGTGGACAATCTGGCCCCCGTCGACGACGTCAGGGGCGTTAAGATCAACGAGGCCTTCCTCGGCTCCTGCAACAACGGCCGCATCGAGGACCTGCGCCTTGGCGCCTCCATCATCAAGGGACACAAAGTGGCCGACAAAGTGCGCTTCCTCGTCGTTCCCGCAAGCCAGGAGGTCTACAGACAGGCCCTCCGCGAAGGTCTTCTTGACATCTTCATGGAGGCCGGCGCCATGGTCATGAATCCCAACTGCAGCGTCTGCTGGGGGAGCTGCCAGGGCGTCATCGGCGAAGGCGAAGTTCTGATCAGCACCGGAACCCGCAACTTCAAGGGCCGCGCCGGCGACAAGAATTCCTTCGTCTACCTGGGAAGCGCAGCCACAGTCGCGGCTTCCGCCATCGCGGGCGAGATCGTATCGCCTTATACCTATTGATCAGTTATTTAGCTAACTATTCAGCCCACACGTCCCAAATGCTTCGCATTCGGGACTGTGGGGTGCTGAATAATTTAAGAATCGAGGTTAATAATGGAACAATTTACAGGCAAAGTATGGCTCCTCGGCGACGATATCGACACGGATA
>DLYC01000258.1 GCA_003447895.1 Lachnospiraceae bacterium
TTTTCGGTAACTTTGTCATCGATGTATCCTCCTTTGCTGTAATGTTGTCTATAGTCATCCGCCTTTTACTCGCCCAGGAGCCGGATCAGGCAGCCGTAAGTGAGCTCATAGACGGATTGATACACGTAGTTGATCCCCGCTTCCTTCATCGCGGTCTTCTGCTTTTCCGTGACCGCTGTGTAAGGGTAAATGCCGAACATAAAAGGGAAAAAAATATAGATGAAGTTCTGGATATCGGTCACGCTCATGTCCGGACAGAACTTTTCCAGCAGCATGCACATCCGCCGCATGGAACCTCCGTAAGACTGCTTGAAGGTGCTCAGCAGCTCCTGCCGGCTGTTTGCTTCCATATCGTAGTTGTTCATGGAGAGAAGCTTTAAGAGCTGCTCCCGTCCTGCCAGAGAATTTGCAATGCGGTCTGCCAATTCCTTTTTCGTGAGCTGCCCGTTTCCTTCCAGAATGGCGGTCAGGTCCTCATTCCAGCGGTCATATTCCCTTTGGAAGAGCCCCAGAAAAATCTCTTCCTTTGTTTCAAAGTAGTTATAAATGGTCGGCCGGGAAAAGGAAGTGATTTTGCTGATCTCCTTGAGCGTGATCTCCCGAAAGCTCATTGTCTGATAGAGCTGTTCACAGGCATTTATGATTTCTTCTCTTTTCCGGGCAATCTCTTCCTGTGTTACCTTTCTCATTTTTTATCCCCCACTATTTTTTGCTTGACACCGTGTCAGCATGTTTATTATAGGCGCATCTTGACACCGTGTCAACATATAATCTGACATGTTTTCAGAAACTTTGAATCCTGCTGTCTTTTCTTCCAAATCAAAAAGGAGCCTCGGGCAGATTTCTGCTCTCAGCTCCTCTTTAATAGTTCTTTCCTGTCGGATCCGGTCTTCACCAGATGACCTGCGTCGCGATTCCTCCGAACAAAACAACCAGGATGATAAGCCAGATCAGCTCCGGCAGCGCGAGGTTGGCCAGAAGTCCGATACACTCCCGGACAAACGCGTTGGGCCAGAACCACCACTTTGTCCTGCTGCCAAGTCCCTCCGCACGGAGTCCTGCCAGGCCCGCCCAGATGCCGCTTCTGAAGACGTGGTAGTTGGTCGTCACAAAGATCACATTCTTATCATTTGCGTTTTCTTCCCGCTCCTCGATCAGCTTTTTGGAAAATTCCATGTTCTGATACGTGTTGCGGGACCTGTTTTCTTCCAGGATCACCCGCTCCGGGATCCCGCACGAGCGAAGGTAGTTTCCCATCGCTTCCGCCTCAGGCATGGGCTCGTCGCCGCCCTGTCCGCCGGACGGAATCAGGATGGCTTCCCTTCCCTGCGCCATCTGCGCCCTCCAGAACTCGATCGCCTTATCGACGCGCCCCTTAAGAAGCGGGGGAAGCGTTCCGTCTTTTCGAAAGCCACAGCCCAGGATCAGAATGTAATCCTGTACCGGCGCGGGAACATGCCGGGCCGCCCGCAGTCCGCTGACCACAGAGCCGATGAGTATGCATTCAAAATAGGTATACACCGTAAAGTATACGCACTGCAGTGTGTACAGGATCATGATCTGCAGCTGCGATCCGGTGTAATCATGCAGCATGACCCAGATGCCGAAGGCTTCGCCGCCGATCAGTGCAAGGCCGATCCCCAGTCCCAGAATATTTTGCACACGAAAACTCTCATGCCGCAGAAGCGCAATATCAGATCAGTCCCAGGCGCTCCATCGCGTGCAGGACACCGTCCTCAGCAAGCGCGTCCGTGATCAGGTCCGCCTTGTCTTTGGCTTCCTGCGAGCCGTCCCCCAGGCACACGCCGACTCCCGCGTACTCGAGCATCTGCAGATCATTGGGCCCGTCCCCGAAAGCCACTGTGTCATTTCTTGTCATGCCGTAGTAGTCTTCCACCGCTTTCATGCCCTCGCGCTTTGTGACGCCCAGCACAGTCACCTCTCCTTCGTAAGGGGTGGGCTTTCGAATGCTGGCCGCCGTGACCTTGATCCCCATGGGCTCGAATTTCTCCTGCATCTCCTCGACCGTCAGCGGACAGTTGTGGTAGATGAGCGTCTCGATGCTCCCGAATTTCTCCGGCTCTGTGGCGACCGAGTCATCGACCTCCATGGCGCCGAGGATATGCTCAAAGGCCTCCTTATATTTGCCGTCCTCGATCTTCAGGCCGAAGATCTGGTTCATGATCATGGCCTCCGACCGAAGGCATCGCTCAGTCATCCGGACGCCGTGCTCGTTCTGGATCAGATAAGAAGCCCCGCTCTCCTCCAAAAAATTGATCAGCGCCTTCATTCTCTCCGGACCGAACGTCCTGTGGCTGATCTGCTCGTCCCCCACATAGACATTGGCGCCGGCACACATGACCAGCCCGTCGAAGGGATAATCGGACAGGAGCCAGGGATAGATCTGAGTCCGGCACCTGCCCGTGCACAGAAACAGCTTGTGCCCGTTCTCCTTGGCCCTTCTGAGGGCCTCCTGCGTGGAGGCCGGCATCTTGCCGTCAAACCCCACAAGCGTTCCGTCTATGTCAAAAAACAGTATTTTCTTTTTCAATCGCAAACCTCAACTTCTGCTGCCCGGCACAACACAGGAAGCCGGACAGATTCTTAATAGAAACCACTTTACTATATCATCTGTTTCCTTCATCGTACACTACCATCTTTTTACTTGCTTCGTCTTATTCTTGTTATTTGCATCTTTTTACTTGCCGCCTCTTATTCTTGTTATTTGGGCCGCAATGTGCTAACTTACTTTAGCAATGGATTTTTGCCATGCTCATGAAGGGGGCAGCAGCTCCCAAGTTTACAACAGGAAAGGCTTAAAAATATGGAAAACAACACAACTACGGACCATACCCGTTACATTGCCCAGGCTGCGATGATCGCGGCCATTTATACTGTACTGACAATGGTTGCCGCAGGCTTTGACCTCGCGAGCGGTGCCATCCAGGTCCGCTTCTCCGAAGCGCTCACGATCCTTCCGTTCTTTACACCGGCTGCCATTCCCGGCCTGACCATCGGCTGCCTGCTCAGCAACCTGATCACCGGATGCGCCCTTCCGGATATCATCTTCGGATCCCTCGCGACGCTGATCGGCGCCGTCGGCACCTATGCGCTTCGCGGGAACCGCTTCCTGTGCGCGGTTCCGCCGATCGTATCCAATATGCTCATCATTCCCTTTATCCTGTCCTACGCATACCACATACCGGGCAGTATTCCCTTTTTCATGCTGACGGTGGGAATCGGCGAGCTGATCTCGTGCATGGGACTGGGCCAGGTCCTTCTCTCCGCGCTCCTGAAGGTGCGGGGCAGGATTTTCTGATTCCTCCGGAGCTGCCCGGCATCTTCTTCATACAGATGAAGAGCCTTGCCGCGGAGGACGACACAATGATGAAAAAAGAAAACGCTGACGTGAGAAAATGAAGACATGTAAAAACACTGACGCCAAACCGCATATTGTCCTGTGCGCCCCAAGGCAGACCGGAAAGACCACGCTCGTCGAAAAGATCCTCCGGGAGGCCGGGTGTCCGTCCTTCGGAGCCCCGGTTCCTGTCTACGGGTTTCAGACAAGGAGGCTTGTCCGATCCGACGGCACAGCTGAGATCTATATGTTTCCCGCCGGCAGCGCTCCGGACAGCGCTCCGGAAGGAAGCGTCCCGCCGGATGCCCGCTATCTGGGCAGTACCTTCGGCCGTGTGAAGGATGTCTGCCCGGAGGCCTTTGATTCGTACGGAACCTCCCTGATCCGGTCTGCTCGTCCCGGCGGCCTCCTCATTATGGATGAGATCGGCCACATGGAGAAGAATTCACCGCAGTTTCTTGAGGCCGTCTTTGAAGCCCTGGACGGAGACATCCCTGTCCTGGCCTGCGTGCGGTACACAGAAGCCGACGCCGTTTCCGCCGGACAGATTGCCGGGCAGGCCGGACAGGCTGCAGTGGCTGCGACGATCGGCCGAAATCCCCGCTCCCTCGACTACCTCGAGCGCATAAAGCACCACCCAAGGGTGCGCCTGTTCATGATGACCGGGGAGAACCGCGACGACATTTATGCGAATGTGAGAAGTGCTATTTTTTGCAAGTGAATCTATGGTCCTTTTGTGCATGGAATGCGGAGCCCTGCTCCGTAAGCAACTATATCTGAATGAAATATTGAAACAAACCAAATGAAAGGATATAGTTCTGTGAAAAAAATAATCTGTGTTTTACTGACAGTTCTCATCCTGATCTGCACCTGCACCGCATGCGCTTCCGGCGGCGGAAATAACGAGCCCGGAAAGACAATGCCCGACTTCACCGTAACTCTGTCGGACAATACAAGCGTCTCGCTCTCTGAGCTCCTTGCGGAGAATGACCTGGTCGTGCTCAATGTTTTTGCAACCTGGTGCGGCCCCTGCGAAATCGAATTTCCCGACATGGAGAAGGTATATTAATGAGTCAGGGGGACTGTCCCCCTGACTCAGCATGGACAACACCCCTGTTATCAGCTATAATTTAAGTTGACGCAGATCCTGTGTCCGCACAACTAAATAGTAGTTCTTTGAGCAAAAGCACCTAAACGGACTTCGCTTACCCCCGCATGGTGTTGCGCCGAAGCCTTCGGGCTTCCGGGGCTGACAGAGAAATCGGTCAACCTTCCATTCTTGAAAAAAAGGGCATGAAAAATGACACTGCATGAGCGTTTTTTGTGCTGTGTCTTTTTTGTTGCCTGAAACCGTGGAAACTACACTTTGAGAAGAAATTTTGACAACCTGGCTTGCATGACAGCGGTACCTGCATGACAGCGGCATCTGCATGACAGCGACAGCGGCACCCACAGAGAGGAGGAAAATTTGTGAAGCGATATACTCTCAGAAATCTTCTGTTTCTTACGCTCTGCTGCGACCTGGGGCTGTTCTCGAAGAGGCTGATCTCGCCTGCGGCCAATATTTTGACCGATTTTCTGCGGATCCCGGGGGGCATTGGGACGAGCTTTTCTCTGATGTTTCTTGTCGTCGCAGCAGCGCTGGTTCCCGTCTTCGGATGCGCGACGCTGATGGCCCTGGTGCAGAGCCTGACCGCGCTGTCGCTCGGCATGGTCGGCAGCATGGGAATCCTGTCGCCGGTCGGTTACATCGTGCCCGGCATCGTGATCGACCTGCTCTTTGTGCTCTCGCGAAAAGCCGGTCTTGGGACGGACCTCACGCTGGTGATCGCCAACATGCTCGGCGCCGCGTCCGCCGGCCTGACTGCCAACTTCCTGGTGTTCCGCCTGCCCGGTGTGCCTCTCGCGCTCTACATCGCGGTGGCGCTTGCGAGCGGCGCGGTGTGCGGATGCTTTGCCGGCGTCCTGGTCAGAAGGCTTCGTCCTGTTATGTCGTCCTCTGCTTCCGCGGGAACTGATAAGGGCGGTGCGCCGGTTGCAAAACATGTGCCGGGAAGCTGCGAGCGGAATTAAAAACGTGATTCAATGAACATTCTTTTAAGGGGGGAAATTCAGAAATGCAAAAGAAAGTGATTGCCGGAATTGTTGCTGTATTAGTCGTTGTCGTCGCCGTACTGGCATTTGTCAACCGAAAAGGAGACGCGGATACTTCCGGACTGGTCCTTATGGGCGGCGGCAAGGAGATCGTCGTCTCCTGGGATGACGTCGGGGGACAATCTTTTGACGGAGATCTCGTCAACGGGAAGGGCGAGGTGTCGCACCACGAGTACACGGGCGCCGAGCTGCAGACTCTTCTTACGGCAAGCGGCATCGAGGTCACTGACGCGTCCGTGATCACGGCCGAATCGGAGGATCACTACTCCGCGCAGCTGACGGGCGCAGAACTCCTCGAAGCCGGCAAAGTCTACGTCGCGCTAACGGACGGCGGCAAGCCGATCGAAGGCATCGACGGCGGCCAGGGGGCACAGCTCGTCGTGT
>DLYC01000251.1:0-3026 GCA_003447895.1 Lachnospiraceae bacterium
CGCTCGATGTCAAATACGACGAGAGCGGGATTGGCGATGGTTTCTCCGAAGACGGCCTTGGTATTGGGACGGAAGGCCTGCTCGAGCTCCTCGTCGCTGCAGTCGGGATCCACGAATGTAAAATCGATTCCCATCTTGCGCATCGTGACATTAAAGAGATTGTAAGTTCCGCCGTAAATGGTGGACGCGCTTACAATATGGTCGCCGCAGGAGGCAATATTGAAGACGCTGAAGAAGTTGGCGGCCTGACCGGAAGAGGTCAGCATGCCGGCGGTGCCGCCTTCGAGAGCGGCAATCTTGGCAGCTACCATGTCATTAGTGGGATTCTGAAGACGGGTGTAGAAGTACCCTTCCGCCTCGAGGTCAAACAGCTTGCCCATATCTTCACTGGTATCATATTTGAAAGTGGTGCTCTGAATGATCGGGATCATTCTCGGATCACCGTTCTTAGGCGTATATCCGGACTGAATACATTTGGTTTCTCTTTCCATCTCGTTATTACCTCCGTTACGATAGTGTTTCTGAAGAGCTTTCGCCTGATATACATCTTAAAAGAAGTTTGGCCCAATGGCAACAAATACTGATGACAAAATATCGCCGGCAAAATACCGGCCGGATTTCATTGTGCGCACAAATTGAAAATGGTATCATATGGAGTAGAGAAAGAAACAGACTGATGGGCCTTTCATGATCCCTTGTAAACAGGAGGTAATCCATGGCACAGGACAACAAAATTTATATTACCGGGCACAGAAACCCTCATGCCGATTCCGTCGCGGCGGCGATCGCTTATGCCGCTTACAAGAAAGAACAGGGATTTGACGCGATCCCCTGCGTTTTGGGAAAGATCAATAAAGAGTCCCGGTATCTTCTGAAGAGATTCGGGTTCGAAGAGCCCATGCTTCTGGAGACGGCGCAGGTGCGCCTGGATGAGGTGGACCTGGATTCTCCCTGCGCGATCACACCCGAGAACACGATCTTCGAGACAGTCCATCTGATGGAACAGGAGAAGAGAGAAGGCTTCGCGGTCGTAGATAAAGAGAATAAAGTGATCGGCTGGGTCTCCAAGACAGACCTTGCCAAAATAGCGCTCAGCGATACGAGTTACAGCCACGCCATGCTCCGGGAGACGTCCACAGAGGATATTGCCCGCACGATCGGGGGCAGGATCCTTTACAGCGATGAGAAGCGGCATCTGAACGGCAAGGTGAGTATCCTGACCATGACCAATAAGGATAACCTCGAGGACTATGACGTCGCGGACAGGATCGTGATCACCGGAGGAAATAAGAAAGCGCAGAAGATCCTGATCGAAAAGGGCGCGGGAATGCTGATCATCATCTGGGAAGAGAGAGTAGACGACAGCGTGCTCAAGCTTGCTGAGGAGAACCACTGCGTGATCATCTCCTCGGGGTACGGCGCCATGAACACATCCCGCTATCTCTATTTTGCACCGCAGGTCAGCATGATCATGACGACAAAGCCCATGAAGTTCTTCGTCCACGAGCTGGCGGAGGACGCCGGAAAGAAGATGGCGCGCACACAGTTCCGCTCTTTCCCTGTTGTGGACGAGCAGGAGCACCTGGTGGGCTATCTGATGCGCCACCACATTCTCAACTACAATGACAAGCAGCTGATCCTGGTGGACCACAATGAATTCTCGCAGTCCGTAAAGGGAATTGAGAAGGCGAGGGTCCTGGAAGTAATCGATCACCACAGAGTGACGGACTTCTCCACGTCAAGACCCGTGAGCTTCAGAAACGAGATCGTGGGAAGCACCTGCACGATCATCGCGACGATCTTCAGGGAGAACCAGGTTCCGATCGAGGAGAACCTTGCCGGCCTGATGCTGGGAGGCCTGCTCTCCGATACCATGAATCTGCAGACTCCGACCACAACAGACAAGGACAGACATACCGCGAACATCCTGGCTGCGCTGGCCGGCCTTGATCTGGATGAGTTCACGGAGGAGCTGTTCTCGGTGACGGAAGATGAGGGCGAATCCCTCGAAGAGCTGATGAACCGCGACATCATCTTTGAGGATGTCATGGGCGTCAGGCTCATGATCACGAAAGTGAATGTGCCGCAGGTGGAGCCTTACAGAGACAGGGCCGATGAGATGCAGCAGGCGCTCGATGTTTTGACCAGGAACAAGAACGCGGACATGGGAATCCTCTCCATCACCTCCGCGCTGGAGAACAGATCGATCCTGTTTGCGGCCGGCGACAAGGCGAACTGGCTGTTTGAAGCGTACCCGGATACCCAGGGAGAGCAGCACAGCGTGCATGAGGGCCTTGTGTCCCGCAAGATGCAGATCCTTCCCAAGCTGTCGACTGTCATCAACAAGTACGCCTGACCGGCGCGGCGGCCCGCGGAACCGTCCTCGGGCAGCGAATGCGGCGAAGCGGATCACTCCGCGAGCCTTGAGTTTATAGGGAATACAAAACA
Organism: Lachnospiraceae bacterium; assembly: GCA_003447895.1. Classification (GTDB taxonomy): domain Bacteria; phylum Bacillota; class Clostridia; order Lachnospirales; family Lachnospiraceae; genus CAG-791. Next base: position 2,449 of record DLYC01000251.1, read on the forward strand.
TAGAAAGAAAATGCCCCGGCCTGACCAGCCGGGGCATTTTCCTGTTGAGGAGTTTATGAAAAAGTTAAGGATTTCCGATAGCTCGGAAAGGGTTTAACCCATGATCACTTCTACGCTGTATTCTTTCTGTCCCTTGTTGTAGGGAATCACATGTCCGGACACTTCTTTGCCGTCCACGATCATCTTCTTCACACCCTTTTCCACATGATCGGGGTTCTTCACGCTGATGTGATAGATCCCTTCTCTGTATGCGCGGGTCAGCTCGAAATCACCGAAGTCATCGGGGATGCAGGGATCGATGCTGAGGCCTTCGAAAGTGGGATAGACGCCCAGAATGTACTGGGAGATGTCTGTAAAGGTCCATGCCGCGGTTCCGGTCAGCCAGCTGTTCTTGCCCTCTCCGAAGTTGGGGGCATCGGGGCCGGCCACCATCTGTGAGTACACATAGGGCTCTGTCCTGTGGATCTCGCTGAACTCTTCGACGCAGGACGGGCAGGTCTTCCAGTAGACCTCGAAGGCCCTGTTGCCTCTTCCCATGACCGTCTCGGCGATCGAAACCCAGGGATTGTTGTGGCAGA
>DLYC01000251.1:3074-3819 GCA_003447895.1 Lachnospiraceae bacterium
TGTGGCAGAAGATGCCGGCATTCTCTTTGTATCCCGGAGGATAGGAGGAAACTTCACCGAGTTCAACGTGATATCTGGTATAAGCGGGCTGCAGAAGAGCAATACCGTACTTGGAATCCAGGATCTCTTTGACGCTGTCGAGAGCCTGGAGCGCTTCACCGGTCTCCTTGCCGACACCTGCCAAAACACAGAAGCCCTGGGGCTCGATGAAGATCTGTCCCTCTTCGCACTCGTGAGATCCGACTTTGTGACTGTAAGCGTCGTAGGCGCGGACAAACCATTTGCCGTCCCAGCCGTCCGTGAGAAGCACTTTCTCCATGGCATCGCGCTCCTTGCGGATCTGTGCCGCTTCATCGGTAAGACCGAGGATGTCGCAGATCATGGCGTATTCTTCCGCGTATTTGACGAACATGCCGCCGATGAATACGGACTCCGCAACAGGTCCCTCGCTGGGACCGGAGGTCTGGAAGGATTCGCCGGAGTGCTCGGAGAAACAGTTGAGATTGAGGCAGTCATTCCAGTCGGCGCGCCCGATCAGCGGGATTCCGTGAGGCCCCTTGTGGGTGATGGTGTAATTCACGCTCCTGCGAAGGTGCTCCATGAGCGGCTGCGCAAGGGACTCGTCGTTATCGAAAGGAACAGACTCGTCCAAAATAGTGAGGTCGCCGGTCTCACGGATATAGGCGCTGACAGCGGCGATCAGCCACAGCGGATCATCGTTGAAGCCGCTTCCGATATCGGCATT
>DLYC01000251.1:3926-4101 GCA_003447895.1 Lachnospiraceae bacterium
AACTGCGTGGAGGCGATATCGATGATTCGCTCTCTTGCGCGCTCGGGAACAAGGTGTACAAAGCCGAGAAGGTCCTGGCAGGAGTCGCGGAATCCCATGCCTCTGCCGATTCCGGACTCATAATAGGAGGCGCTTCTGGACATGTTGAAAGTGATCATGCACTGGTACTGGTTCC
>DLYC01000251.1:4145-26768 GCA_003447895.1 Lachnospiraceae bacterium
CACTGGTACTGGTTCCAGATGTTGACCATTCTGTCCACTTCGGGGCGGGAACTCTCCACATGGAATTTGCTGAGAAGCCCTTTCCAGTAGGAGCAGAGATTCTCATAAGCGGCGATGACAGCGTCGCGGTCATGGTACTTGGCGATCATGTCGCGGGCGCGGGTCTTGTTGATCACACCGTAGGACTCCCATTTCTCCTCTACAGGGTTCTCCACATAGGTGAGCTGGAAGATCACGCTGGTGCTCTCGCCGGGCTTAAGGGCGATATCGATTTCGTAGACGGCGCAGGGAGACCAGCCGCTGGCTACAGTATTTTTACAGGAACCGTTTTCCACTACTTCGGGGAGAGCAGGGCTTCTGTAGTCGCCGATGAAAGAGCGTCTGTCCGTATCGAAGCCGTCGATGGGGCGGTTTACGGAAAAGACCGCGTACATGTTGCGGCGCTCTCTGTACTCCGTGCGGTGGTAGATCGCCGCGTAATCGAGCGCGCTGTAGTTTTCGACAGAAGTTTTTTCGGGCTTTTTCAGGCCGCTGATCTCATAGCCAAGGTTGGACTCGATCTCGACTTCTCCGGTAGAGAGGTTTCTCTGGAAGTTTTTCTGGTCATCATCCGCATCCCAAAGGCACCACTCCACATAAGGGAAGATCTTGAGGCTCTTGGTCTCGCCGGAGTTGTTCTTTAGATCCACCAGCATAAGTTCGCACTTGTCGCCCAGGGGGACGAAGTTCAGCTGGTTGACGCTCACACCGTTCTTAGAGGAGATAAAACGGGTGTAACCCATTCCGTGTCTGCACTCATAGCTGTCGAGATCCGTCTTGGAGGGCTGCCATCCCGGATTCCAGACTGTATTTCCGTCTTTTATATATATGTACTTTCCGTTTCCGTCATAGGGGACATCGTTGTAGCGGTAACGCGTGATCCTCAAAAGTCTTGCATCTTTATAGAAGGAATAGCCTCCGCAGGTATTGGAAATCAGGGTGAAGAAGTCCTGGTTTCCCAAATAATTGATCCAGGGAAGAGGCGTCTTGGGAGTTGTGATCACGTACTCCCGGTTGGCATCGTCGAAATATCCGAATTTCATAGTATCCTCCGTTCTCGAAAATCATGTGTGCGTTAAGTATCGATAATCCTATTTAGATACATTATATGTTTGGCAAAAAGCAAGTACAATTGGTACAATGACAAAATAATCGAAAACGTTTTAGAAAAAAGTAACTATATGTGCTATAATTGTTTGTAATTTCGAACAAAAAGGAGAGAGAGCTTTTGTCAGATTCCACCAAATTCATAATAGTGCACTAAAAAAATGAAAATGGGTCTTGAAAAATAGCGAAAACCGATATAGAGTAAAGATACAAAAACGTTTAAGGAAGTTAAGCGTTTGCGGAACGAAACTAGCGAAATCGCAGTTAGGAGGGCGGAAGATGGTTTCAATGAAAGACCTGGCGGCCGCCTGCAATGTCTCGATTGCTACAGTGAGTAAGGCGCTGAACGATCAGCACGACGTAAGTGCCAAGACAAAGGAGATGATCCGGAAGAAGGCCAAGGAGCTTGGCTATTTTCCGAATTCAGCAGCGAAAGCCCTCAAGACAAACCGTTCCCATAATATTGGAGTCCTGTTTGTAGACGAAGCGCAGAGCGGACTTACCCATGACTTCTTCGCAAATGTCCTGGACAGCTTTAAGAGAACGATCGAACTTAAGGACTATGACCTGACGCTGGTGAATTGCAGCAAGGTGCACAGCGGAAGCATGACGTATCTGGAGAGAGCCAGATACAGAGGCTTCGACGGAGTGGCGATCGCCTGTATCGATTTCAGAGATCCGGAAGTCATAGATCTGGTTGACAGCAACATTCCGGTCGTGACGATCGACTATATTTTCAACAACAGGATCGCGGTGATCTCAGACAATGTGAAAGGGATGAGAGACCTTGTCACCTATGTCTACCAGATGGGACACAGAAAGATTGCCTATATTCACGGAAATGACACTTCGGTCACCCAGGCGAGAATCTCTTCCTTTTATACGACCTGCACGCAGCTGGGCATACAGGTGCCGGACGAGTATATCAAGCAGGCGGACTACAGAAATACGAAGGAAGCCTACGAGAGGACCAGGGAACTTCTGGCACTCAGCGATCCTCCGACCTGTATCCTCTATCCGGATGATTTTGCCGGGTTCGGCGGAATCAACGCGATCAGGGAGAAGGGACTGAGTATTCCGGAAGATATCTCGGTAGCCGGATACGACGGAATCAGGATCGGAAGACATATTGAGCCCAAGCTCACGACGATCCGGCAGGATACGGAACAGATCGGACGGCAGGCCGCGGAGAACCTGATCCGGCTGATCGAACATCCCAGATCCACGATCATAAGACCGATCGTAGTGGAAGGGAAACTCTACAAAGGCAGTACAGTCAAGGATATAAACCAGATGGCCTGAGCCGTTTGGTCCTATCCAACGGGAAATGTACTAAGTTACCTCGGCAAATTCCATTTATATGGATTGCATATAACACAAAAAGATACCGTTACACAATAGTGTGTACGGCAAATAAAAAGGGAGGTTTACCTTATGAAAAAAAGAACACTTAGTCTGATTCTTGCAACAGCTATGGTTGCCGGGTCCCTTGTAGGATGCGGCGGCTCCAGCTCCAGCAGCTCCAGCGCTCCCGCTGCAGAACCCGCAGCAGAGGAGACAGCTGAGGCGGAAGCTCCCGCAGAGGGCGAGGCAGAGGCTCCTGCAGAGGGCGAGGCAGAGGCGGAAGCTCCTGCAGCAGAGGTTGCCGGTACCACTTCTGTACTGAACATCTACTGCTGGAATGAGGAGTTCAAGTCCAGACTGACAGCTCACTATCCCGGTTACGAGGAAATCGATGCCACAACCGGCAAGATCGGTGATGTAAAGGTTGTCTGGAACATCACACCGAACGAGAACAACGCATATCAGAACAATCTGGATGAGGCGCTTCTTGCACAGGAGAGCAAGGCGACTGACGAGAAAGTGGATATGTTCCTGATCGAGGCAGACTACGCACTCAAGTATGTCGGCACAGACTATACACTTCCTGTTACGGACCTTGGCCTTACAGAAGAGGATCTTGCTAACCAGTACGGTTACACCAAGGACGTTGTCACAGATGCAAACGGCGCTCTGAAGGGTGTTTCATGGCAGGGCTGCCCCGGCGTTATGATCTACAACCGCGAAGCCGCTAAGGAAGTCTTCGGAACAGATGATCCGGCAGAGATCCAGACCAAGTTCAGCGATTGGGATAAATTCGTAGCTTCTGCTGCAGAGCTCAAGGATAAGGGCTATCAGGTAGTTTCTTCCGTAAACGATACTTACCGCGTATACTCCAACAACGTAACTTCCCCTTGGGTAGTTGACGGAAAGATCAACATCGACGCAAACATTGACAAGTGGGTTGACGATTCCAAGAAACTTGTAGAGGCAGGTTATGCAGGAACTCACGATCTTTGGAGTGATGACTGGTCCAAGGGCTTCTATCCCGAAGGAAAAGTATTCGCATACTTCGGACCCGCATGGCTGATCGACTTCAGTATGGCAGCTGACACAGAAGGCTCCATTGCAAACGCAGGCGGCTGGGCAGCAACCGAGGGACCTCAGGGCTTCAACTGGGGCGGCACATGGATCTGCGCGGCAGCAGGAACAGACAACCAGGATCTTATTGCTGACATCATGAAGCAGCTCACCTGCAACGAAGAGATCATGACTGAGATCGTTAAGCAGGACAACGACTTCGTAAACAACAAGCCCGCTATGGAAGCTATGGCAGCTGACGAGTCCTATGGCGATCCGGTTCTGGGCGGACAGAACGCACTGCCTATGTTCTGCGCAGGCGCTGACAAGATCGTTATGGACCAGATCACAATCTATGATCAGGGCTGCAACGAGGAGTTCCAGAAGGCAATGAAGGGTTACTTCGAAGGCAACACGGATAAGGAAGCAGCAATCGAAGCATTCAAGAAGGCTGTAGTTGAGAAGTATCCTGAGCTTAGCTACTAATTCGACAAACATCAGTTGATACCGCTTACATCTTCCGGATTTCGGAATAAAGTGACGGTCCAATAAAAAACACTCTATGCCTGCCTGGCGAATGCCGGGCAGGCATATATAGAAATAATTAACGAAAACGTTTACGAGATATTGTTCACTTTTGCCAAAACATAGAGACGGGACGAAGATCCCGCGGAGGGGAACATGGAAAAAGCAAAACGAGGGAAAGTCGTAAGCTATAATAAGTGGGGATACTTCTTTCTGATACCTTTCGTTGTGGTTTACGCTGTTTTTCAGCTCATCCCGCTGGTTAGTACGATTTACAACAGTTTTTTTGAAAACTACAGGTCCGGCCTGACACAGGTAGGCCCGAACTTTATCGGACTTGGAAACTATAAGACCCTGTTCACGAACGGTGACCTGCTTACTTATACAAAGAATACGATGATCATGTGGATCCTTGGATTTGTGCCCCAGATCATCATGTCGCTTCTTCTGGGCGCCTGGTTTTCGGATCCCAGCCTGAGGCTTAAATTTACAAGATTTTTTAAGACAGTGATCTACCTTCCCAACCTGATCATGGCGTCCGCGTTTTCAATGCTGTTCTTCACGCTGTTTTCAGACGGAGGTCCCATTAACTCGATTCTGATCAGTGCGGGAATTTTCTCCGTACCTTACAAGTTCATGTCCCATGTATGGAGTGTCCGCGGACTGGTCGCGTTTATGAACTTTATCATGTGGTTCGGAAACACGACGATCCTTCTGATGGCAGGTATGATGGGAATCGATCCTTCGCTCTATGAGGCGGCACAGGTTGACGGCGCTACCGCCACACAGATCTTCTACCAGATCACACTGCCTCTGCTGCGTCCCATCCTTCTGTACGTGATGATCACATCCCTGATCGGCGGCCTTCAGATGTTCGATGTACCGCAGATCCTGACAAACGGAACCGGCGATCCGGTCAGAAGTTCCATGACCCTGATCATGTACCTCAACAAGCATCTGTTCAGCAAGAACTACGGCCTGGGCGGCGCACTTTCCGTATTGCTCTTCATCATTACCGGTATCTTTTCATTAATCGTGTTCCGTTTGAACACAAGTTCAGAAAAGTAAGGAGGGCGTCATGAATACAGAAAACAAAACAAGTAAAGGTCTTCCGATCGGAGTCAGAAGAGCGATCGCCTATATCGTGTTGATCTTCGTATCCTTCCTGTGCCTGGTATGGTTTTATATCCTCTTTATCAACGCAACCCGTTCAAAGGGCGAACTGACCAGAGGATTTACACCGATTCCTTCCACGCATCTTTGGGAAAACCTCAGCGACGGCGTATTTCACGGAACGCTTCCTTTTGTAAGGGGCATGCTCAATTCCCTGTTCGTCGCGGGATGCAGCGCAGCGCTCTGTACCTACTTTTCGACCATGACCGCCTATGCGATCCATGTATATGATTTTAAGTTTAAGAAGGTTGTGTCCACTTTCATCCTGGCTGTCATGATGATCCCCACGCAGGTCACCGCGCTCGGTTTCCTGCAGCTGGTCGGAAAGATGAAGCTGGAAGACAATTTCATCCCGCTCATCGTTCCCGCTATAGCAGCACCGGTCACATACTTCTATATGAAGCAGTACATGGAGTCAACGCTTCCGCTGTCCCTGATCGAAGCGGCAAGAATTGACGGATCGGGAGAGTTTCGGACTTTTAATTCCATAGCGCTTCCTTTGATGAAGCCCGCTATTGCGGTGCAGGCGATCTTCACCTTCGTAAGCTCCTGGAATAACTACTTCACTCCCGCGCTGATCCTTCACAAGGACAAGATGAAGACACTGCCCATCCTGATCGCACAGCTCAGATCCGCAGACTTCCTGAAGTTCAACATGGGTCATGTGTACGCGGCTGTCGCGTTCTCGATCTTCCCTGTCATCGTGGTCTATCTGTTCCTGTCCAAATATATCGTCGGCGGAACAACGCTTGGCGGTGTCAAGGGCTGATCTGTCAAAGATATCGAATATGGAAGTATCAAAACGGCGTATCCGAATTCGGATGCGCCGTTTTGCAGTGCCCGGAAACTGTGGTACAATACACAAAAGATCTTAACGGAGCACATGAGGACAGGAATGAACAAATACAGGAAAAGAATCACAGCCGCCGCGGTCGCGATGGCGCTCACGGCTGTCACAAGCGGATGCTCGGCATCTGATATAGGAAACAATATTTTGGAAAAGCTGGAAGACCTGGTTGCGATGACCGGTCTTTTCGGAAGAGAGGAGAATGCTGCGGGCGCGGCCACGACCGGAACGAATGCAGAGACCGCGCAGGAGGAGGAACCCGGACAGTCGGCCCTCTCCAAGGAGGCGGAGAGAAGAAGGAGCGAGGGGAAAAACCTCAATATTTACTGCTGGGACGAATCACTCGAGGCGCTTTTTCTGCTGTACTATCCCGGCTATGAGGATGTCGGGGACAGAACCGGGAAAATCGGAGATGTCACGGTAAACTGGATCATCCCGGATGATGAGAGCAAATACATGGAGCTTCTCGCGGAGAGGCTTCTCACGGCGGAATACCTCGACAAGGATGACAAGGTGGACCTCTATCTTGCGCCGGAAGAGGATCTGGCTATCTACGTAAACAGCGACTATTCTCTGGATGTCAGGGAGAAGCTGGGGCTCACCGATGAGGAGCTGGAAGATCAGTTTGCCTTTACGCAGCAGATGGCTTCGACGGACGATGGGATCCTCAAGGCGGTCACATGGCAGGCCTCCCCGGGCGTCTTCGTCTATCGAAGATCGATCGCGAAGAAAGTTCTGGGAAGTGATGACCCGGACGCCGTACAGAAGAACCTGGCGGACTGGGCCAAGTTTGATGCAGCGGCGGCCAAGATGAAGAAGGACGAGTTCTTCATGGTGTCGGGATACTATGACACCTATCCCGCCTACCGGTTCGGCGCGGACCGCCATTGGGAGGAGAAGGGGAAACTGGTCATTCCCGACAATTTTAAGAACTGGAAGAATCAGATGGCTCTCTATGCCAAAAAGGGGTACAGCAACAAGACGACGATGGGTTCTGACGCCTGGGTGGCGGACCAGGGTCCCGGAAGCAAGGTCTTTGGGTTCTTTAGGGCGATCCCGGATATCGATTCCAAGATGGCGGCCTATTCGCTGGCGGATCCGGATGCAGCGCCGGCGGAGGGTAACGGCATTTACGGAGATTTCGGTGTGTGCTGCGGCCCGCAGTCCTTCTGCAGGGGAGGCGTGTGGATCCTCGCCGCGCCCAGTACCGACAACCTGATCCTGGACAAAGAGATCATGGAGAACTTTACCTGCAACAGCAATCTTTTGTACAAAATATCGCAGAATGAGAATATTTTTACAAACACCGTCTCCGGAATGAGGAAGATGGCCAAGAGCGGCCTTCAGGACGCGTTCCTGGGGGGACAGAATCCCTACGAGGTCTATTATGAAGCGGCGTCCCGCCTGTCCGTTCAGACAGCGGGCAACTACGACAGGTGGATGGCGGATCAGTACAGGAACAGCCTCCTGGATTACTTCAAGGGGGAGACTTCGGAATACGAGGCGATGCAGGACTTCTACGCGGAGGTCAAAGAGAGATACCCCGAGCTGGATGTAGAAGCGGAAATGGAGAAGACAGAGGCAGAGGAAGAAGAGCGTCTTCGCAAAGAGGAAGAGGCCAGAAAAGCCAGAGAGGCCAAAAAGAAGGCGGAAGAGAAGAAGAAAGCCGAGGAAGCCAAAAAGAAGGCGGAAGAGGCCAAGAAGGCAGAAGAAAAGAAATCCGGGGAGGCCGGAAGCACCGGTAATACCGGAGAGGCGGCCGGAACTGAGGAAGCCGGAAACTGACAAAAAGTGCGGGAAGAGGGCCAGCTTATGAAAAAAAGAGTTTGTTATCTGTTGACCGTTATGGTGCTGACCGGTCTCCTGGCGGGGTGCGGCGAAGGACAGGGGCAGGAAGAAGAGCCTGCGACTGCTCAAAAGACGCAGGAGAGTGCGGAAAATGCCTCCTCCGCGGAAGGCGTCTCCACTGCGGAAGCCGGAAAGACCTATGAGACGGCGGAGCCGGAACCGGAGGGATCTGTTCTTCACATCTACTGTATCGGCGAGGACTTTAAGAGCAGGATGCAGGATTTTTACCCCGACTATGAGATCACGGGGGATGACACCGGTAAAATCGGGGAGTCCCGGGTGAAGTGGCATGTCTTCAATGACGATGCAGAGTACCGGGACAGTCTCAATGAAGTTCTGGAGGACCAATCGCTCCCTCCGGAAGAGAAGGTCGATCTCTATGTGGTCAAAGAGGAATATCTCAGAGATTATGTGGAAAGCGGCAATTCACTCGATGTGATGGCAGACGTGGGGCTTACGGCGGAAGAGCTGGCTGACCAGTTTCCCTATACGCAGCAGATTGCGATGGACAGGGACGGAAAGCTGAAGGCACTTTCCTGGCAGGCCACACCCGGCGTGTTCACCTACAGAAGGTCCATCGCGGCGGAAGTTCTGGGATCGGATGATCCCGAGACAGTTCAGGAAGCGGTCTCGGACTGGGAACGGTTTGCCGAGACTGCGCAGCAAATGAAGGAAGCGGGGTATTATATGCTCTCCGCGTACGGGGACGCCTATCAGGTCTATTCGGACAACGTGTCCTCTCCCTGGGTCAGGGACGGCGTCCTGAATATTGATCCCCACCTCGAAGACTGGGCATTTCAGACAAGGGAATTTGCGGAGAACGGCTATATCCACGGCACAGAGCAGTGGAGCGATGAGTGGCGGGCCGACCACACAGGGGACGGCGAAGTCTTTGGATTTTTCTACTCGAGCTGGGGAATCCACTATACGCTGCAGGACAAAGCTGAGGGAACCTCGAACAGCGACGGGGAAGATGAAGATGAAGACGAAGATTCGTCCGTGACCAGCGCCACCGGCGATTACGCAGTATGCAGAGGTCCGCAGCCGAGCCATTTCGGAGGGCAGTGGATCGTCGCGGCGCCGGGAAGTGACGATACGGAACTTGTCAGAAAGGTCCTCTATACGATGACCTGCGATCCGGCGGTCCTAAAGAAGATCACAGGGGACATCAAGGAGTTCACAAACACTGTGAGCGGTATGAAAGAGCTGGCGGAGAGCGATTACAAAGCGGAGGTGCTGGGAGGGCAGAACCCGATCCCTGTCTATGTGGAAACGGCGCTGGCGCTGAATCAGAGATATGTGACCTCCTATGACGATGACCTGGATCTGGGCTTTCAGGTCACGATGCAGGATTACTTCGAGGGAAGAACTTCGGAGGCGGATGCCCTTGAGACTTTCCGGAAGGCTGCGCTCTCGAGATATGAGGAGCTCACAGAGAGCCCGGGCGATGAAGAAGAGGAAGAAGAGGAATAAGTCAAAAGAGAGAAGCCGGAAGGATGCCGGCTGCGAAAAGTGTAAGAACAAGCGCCGTGGCAGGGAAACATGGGTTCCCGCCGCGGCGCTCTCTTTTACGGATATTTTGTACTTATTTTGCAGATATTCCGCAGATCTTTTGTGAAACTTTTTGCGGACCTTTACAAAGTCAGCCGCCTCAGTACCCGGGCTTTTTCATACGAGAAGCTGCAGCTTATGCGGGTACAGGTCGATCGTGAGATGATTGGATTTACAGACCACTTCGCCGTCCGTATGGACCCAGAGAGGAACGGCGCTTCGGATCGTAAAGCTCTTCCCCCTGTCTGAAAACAGGCCCCGGAACTTCAGGTGATTGCCGTCGTAGGCTGTCGGGAAAATGCGGAAGAAGTTCAGGCGGTTCAGGTCTCCCGCGCCGCACAGATCGAGCATCCCGTCGTTGTCGGTCGCGCCGGGACAGAATTTGAAGCCGCCGCCCTCGTAGCAGGTGTTCATGACAACGGCAAAGAGCGTCCGGGGGTAGTCGGTCTCTTTTCCGTCACAAGTGATCTTCATGCCGACCATGGGACTTGCCAGGATCATATGGATGGCTTCCGTGATGTAGACGAGCTTTCCCATCTTTACAGAGTTGAGGATCGTCTTGAGAGGAGAGCCGTCCGCTCTTTGGCAGACCGCGGCGTCAAAGCCGATGCCCGCGCTGATGTTAAAGAGCCTCACGGGAGAAAGCATTTTCTCCAGATCCGGGTTTCCCGTTCCGGCGCCCTGATCGGACAAAGAGACGGGCGTATGAGTGAAAGGGTCAAGAAGACAGGACTGATTGTGGTAAGTGACCCTCCCGATGTCGCAGCGGCGCACCACCTCGTCCCGAAGGATAGACTCGATCAGTTCGTCTCTCTTTTTGCTGATCCCGATTCCTTTGATAAGATCATTTCCCGAGCCTGTCTGAATAAAACCGACCTTGGTGTGCTCGAAATCCCGGATTCCGTTTACCACTGCGTTCATTGTGCCGTCCCCGCCGAGAATGACAAGACTGCAGTCCTCTCCCCGGGACGTCAGATCCGAGCAGATCTTCTCTATGGAATTGGACGCTGACGAATAATGAACCTTATAAGAGACGCCGCTCTCTTTGAACCGTTTCTCTATTTTATCCCATTTGCTTTTACCGCGGCCTGAGCTGCTGGTAGGGTTTACAATGACGTGAAACATAGCTGCCTCCGGTGAAATAATAAACCAGTAATGAATCTCCCAAATATATTACCATATTCCTTTTGAACTTTGGCATTTTTTACAAAACGATTTGGGAGAAGATATGGTATGATGATGTTGTAGGCAGAGTAGGGTCTTGCGCGTAAAGTGCCGGGTGGACAGGGAGTTGTCATCCGGACGAAGAGCCCGGGGAGTGCCTTCCCTGAGCCCGCGGTGCCGGATCCGCATCCCGCTGCTGCATAAAGACGGAGAAGATCTCCTTATGTAGCATGGATCGTTTCAGCTGTGTAAGGAGGTTTTTGTTATGGCTGAGAATGAGAGATTCATGTCAGGTTCCCTGTGGCTTCAGTCCCTGGGAGAGTTTAAGAAGCTTGGAGTCGTCGTTTTCTGCGGAATGATGTGCGCGGTCGCCATGGTTCTCAATATGACTGCATCCATTACGCTGGGCCCCTATATCCGCATCGGTTTTTCGGGGCTTCCCAACCAGGTGGTGGCCTATCTGTTCGGCCCGGCTGTCGGCGGTATTTTCGGCGCATCACTGGACGTCATCAAGTACCTGATCAAGCCTGAGGGACCCTTTTTCCCGGGATTTACGATCAGCGCGGCGCTGGGAGGGATCGTCTACGGGGCAGTTCTCTACAAGAAGAAGCTGTCCATAGCCAGAGTGTTCACGGCGCAGCTGATCGTCAAGGTGCTTGTCAACATCCTTTTGAACACGCTGTGGCTCAATATGCTGTACGGAAAGGCGTTCCTGGCCATTCTTCCCGAGAGAGTCATCACGAATGCGATCATGCTTCCCATCGACACAGCGATCATGTTTGTCCTTCTTCAGGCGGTCGACCGCACGATCCGCCGGTATTTTGACGAAAAAAGGTAATATGCATTATAATGGGGAAGCATCAACAGTATACAGCGGAGGAAACAGTAATGTTTGAGGAAGAGAAGAAGGAAAAAGGCGCGCTGGAAAAGCTCAACGAGATCGCGATGGAAATGCAGGAGATGGAAGAGAACATGGCGTTTATGGACGAATACGCGCAGAAGTTCTACCGGCTTGCAAAGGAGGACGAGAAATCCTTCAGAAGGAAAATGCGCGAAGAGTTTTCCGGACAAAACGGAAACAACAAACAGTGAATACGGCGGCGTGCTGACGAACGACAGAAGCTGCAGAGGGAGGGATCCGGGATCCGCCTTCTGCAGCTTTTTTCTGCAGGTCGGAATATACCATATTGCGATTCTTTTGCGTTTTTGTGGTTTATGGTTGAATTATGATATAAAAGTAAGGGATTTTGGTATAGAAGTGTCAGCAAAAAGGTATTTATAATAAAACTGTGTCTCTTTGGAAAATGGGGATGCACGTTCATTCTTATTGACTATTGTTCCTTTGAGGAGGGAAACCTAATGGCGATCACAGCGAAGGAGGGCGGAAGGCTCTTTACGATCAATACGGTAAATACGACTTATCAGATGAAGGCAGATGAACATGATGTTCTTCTTCACTTGTACTACGGCAGGAAAACGAGGGGATCCATGGAGTACCTTCTGACTTATGCGGACAGGGGATACTGCTCGAATATCTATGACGCGGGAGATGACCGCACCTATTCTCTGGATTTTCTCCCGCAGGAGTTTCCGGTAAGCGGGACGGGCGATATGAGAAGCCCTGCGCTGATCCTTGAATACGCGAACGGGATCCGGGGCTGTGACCTTCGCTTCGACAGCTACAGGATCCGTGACGGGAAATACGGACTGAAGGGGCTTCCCGCTGTCTATGCGGACCATGATGAGGCGCAGACGCTCGAGATCGTCCTCAAGGATACGGCAGGCATGGCGGAAGTGACGCTTCTGTACGGCGTTCTCCCGGAGCTCGATATCATCACAAGAAGTGTCCTCATCCGCAATTCCTCCCGGGAGGAGATCCGGCTGGAGAAGGTGATGAGTGCCAGCATCGACCAGGTCTCGGGACGTTATGACGTGATCACTTTTTACGGACGTCACTGTATGGAGAGGAATTTCCAGAGAACACCCGTGGCCCATATGGAACAGTGCATCGGCAGCAGGAGAGGCATGTCCTCCCATCAGTTTAATCCGATGATGATCCTTGCGGAGAAGGAGACCACGGAGACAGCCGGCGGCTGTTATTCCATGCAGTTTGTCTACAGCGGCGGATTCAGCGGATGCGTCGGCATGGACCAGTTTGATCAGACCAGAATGCAGATGGGCCTTATGCAGGAGAAGTTTTCTTATCCGCTGGCACCGGGAGAGGTTTTCACGGCGCCGGAAGTGATCATGAGCTACTCGGCGGAGGGACTCGGAAAGCTCTCCAACAATCTGCAGGAATGTATCCGCAGGCATGTCTGCCGGGGAAAATGGCGCGACAGGGTCAGGCCGGTCCTCCTCAACAGCTGGGAAGCCTATTATATGGATTTTGACGGAGCGGATATTCTGTCACTGGCTGAGCAGGCTTCCCTGCTCGGTATGGATATGCTGGTACTCGATGACGGCTGGTTCGGAAAGCGAAATGATGATACATCCGGTCTCGGAGACTGGTTTGTCAATGAGGAAAAGCTCGGCGGTGAGATGAAGGAGCTGATCTACTGGGTCCACAGAAAGGGGCTCAAGTTCGGGATCTGGATCGAGCCGGAGATGGTCAATGAGGACAGTGACCTCTACCGGGCGCATCCTGACTGGGCGATGGTGATCCCGGGAAGAAGGCCGGTCAGGGGAAGAAGCCAGCTGGTACTGGACTTCTCCCGCAAGGAAGTGGTCGACTCTGTCTTTGAGAGCATCTGCAAGGTGTTTGACATGGGCACGGTGGATTATGTCAAGTGGGACTATAACCGGAGCATAGCTGACGTTTACTCCTATACTGCCAGTGACCAGGGCAAGGTGCTCTATGATTATATTCTCGGAGTCTACGATTTTCTGGAGAGACTGGGAGCAAGATATCCGGACATGCTGATCGAAGGCTGCAGCGGCGGCGGCGGGCGTTTCGACGCCGGCATGCTCTATTACACACCGCAGATCTGGTGCAGCGACAATACGGATGCCATCGACAGGCTCCGGATCCAGTACGGCACCTCCTTCGGGTATCCGGCCAGCTGCGTGGGAGCGCACGTGTCGGTGTCTCCCAACGAGCAGAACGGAAGAGTGACGCCTCTAAAGACAAGGGGAATTGTCGCCATGTCCGGCACTTTCGGATATGAGCTCAACCCCGAGAAGCTCTCGGAAGCGGAGAAGGAGGAGATCCGCGCGCAGATCGGCCGCAGGAAAGAGCTGGCCGAGCTGATTCACAACGGCGAGTACTACAGACTTACCAATCCTTTCGACGGAGAGTCGGCGGCATGGGAATTTGTCTCAGCTGACCGCAGAGAGGCGCTTTTGAATGTCGTCAATCTCGAGATTCACGGAAACAAGCCCGTCACGTATATCCGTCTGAGAGGCCTTTCGTCCGGCGGGATGTACCGCGACGATGACAGCGGAAGGATTTATCCTGCCGATGCACTGATGGAGACGGGACTTCCTATGCCCACTCCCGTCGGCGATTACGGCGCGCTGCAGATCCACCTGAGGAAGGTCTGACAGATGGAGTGGCGCGGCGCATGAAGCGGCTCTTACTAAGAACCGGCTCCTACTCAGAGGGAGCGTCTTCCTGTTCGCGGGAAAGAGAAAGATCCTGTATGGAATTAGCGTTTCTCCATTTTCTCGGGGAAGCGCCATAGACATTTTTAAAAGCCCGTGAGAAATGCAGCTGATTGGGATAGCCGACCGCGTATCCGATCTCATTGATGGAATAGTGCGTCAGTTTGAGGAGCTCCGCGGCTTTGATCATGCGGTAACAGATCAGAAATTCCTGGGGGGATTTTCCGACGGCCTCCTTGAATATTTTGCCAAAATAGCTCCGGTTGAGGCTGAGGCTCTCCGCCATATCCTCCACGGAGATATCGTTCATGTAATTGTGCTCGATAAAAGCCAGTGCTTCCTTAATATAGTAGTCCTTCATCTTGCCCGCAGACGGCTTATAGTCCCTGACAGACCTTATCAGGGCATCGATGAAAAGATAGAGGTGTCCGATGATATGTAGGGGCGCCTCTTTTTTGTTGCGGACAATATAGAGCATCTCGTCCCGCATTTTCTCTTCGAACTCATGGTGGACCGGATCATAGACCGGATGATTGACGGAAAGACCGGTGATCTCAAGGGACTCCTTGGCCCTGAGGCCGTCGAACTCCAGCCAGCAGTACTCCCATGGATTCCGGTCATCCGCCACATAGGTAGTGATCTGCCCGGGCGATATGAGAAACCCCTGTCCCGCGCGCAGCTGCGCTCCATGTTCATGTCCCTTCGCGTCCTGCCACATCAGCTTTCCTCGTCCTCTTAAAATGTAATGAAACAGATAGTGATTTCGGATTGCCGGCCCGAAGGAGTGGGCGGGAGAGCAGTCCTCCCTGCCGAACTGATAGAGCCCAAGGTCCACAAAATTCATGCTCGGAAAAATGACAAAATCCTGTGCCATGATCGATCAAACCTCCCAATATACCTTTTTGCAATGCGATATGTGTAAATTGCGATTAAAACGGCAAAATGACATAAATACAACCTTATAAGGCTATTATAAGTCGTATAATGGCATATTACAATTAATATACAAAAATAATCAGAGAAGACAGAAGGGGCTTAGCTTGCGGGGGTAGACGGGTTTGGGAGAAAAAAGGAAAGTCGAAATTCTTGAAAACTATGACTATTTTCATGAGCCGGAGGGAAATAACAGCTCTGTGGCCAAAATAGAGCTGGACTTTTGCGGACTGGAACACTGTCTCTCAAGACACCGGTACGGGCCGCACAGACGACAAAATTATGTGATTCATGTTGTGATCGAAGGGAAGGGGACGCTCGATTACAGCGGAGACTGTTACCGGATCGGCAAGGACCAGATGTTTGCGCTCTTACCGGGAGATGAGACGACCTACTGCGCGGACAAAGAGGATCCCTGGTACTACTGCTGGATTGGATTTCACGGCGAGTCCGCGGAACGGATCGTAAAGAGCATCGGATTCTCCTCCAAGACCCCGGTTCTTTCCGTGAAGGATGTCCCGGAAATGGAGAGGATCGTAAAGAAGATGCTGGCAACGAAGGAAATGGGGCTGGACGGACAGCTCAAAAGGAATGCCGGCCTGCTTGAGATGCTGTCTTATATGATCACGGAGAGAGCGGAATCCGCGGAGATGAGCGGAACAATGAGCGTTGTCTCTTATGCGGAGTACGCAGCCCGGTATATCAACAACCATTTCTCCGAAAAGATAAAGATCCAGGAGCTGGCCAGACGGATCGGCATCTCCAGGAGTTATCTTGTCAAGCTTATGAAACAGGAGACAGGAATGTCGCCTCAGGAATACCTGATCGAGACGAGAATGCGCAGGGCATCCGATCTTCTGATCATGTCCCGGGATCCTATACGGAACATTGCGCTGGACTGCGGGTATGAGGACGCGCTGGCCTTTTCCAAAGTGTTTAAGGCAAGATTTGGATCCAATCCCAGCGAATACAGGAAAATACACGGCTCCGGGAATGATTCGAAATAAAAGACCAGAGCACCTGTTCTATCGGTTAATTTGTGAATGTGTACAAATCAAAGGCGCCTGAAGTGTGCATATTTGCATAAATTAACTCTCTTTTGGCCGGCTTTCCGAGCAGATTTGGGAAAATTGGTCAAAAACGGAGATAAAAAACACATAAATCTATACTGTTGCAACATTAGTCCATGGTCGATACTGCCCTGCGTGACATAAACTCTTTTTATGCAATGGGCACATTTGTAGGTTCTTTCATCAAGTGTGCCGGGGGAAAGACTGTTGGCCGGGAAACTACAGGGCGCGGCAGTAACTCATTAACACAAGGAGGATAGTTTATGAAGATGAAAAAGGTAATGGCACTTGCATTGGCAGGAGTTATGGCACTTTCTCTTGCAGCGTGCGGCGGAGGTTCCGGCGCCAGCAGTACCGGTTCTGCGGACTCCGGTTCCGCGGATGCGGGTTCTGCGGATGCGGGTTCTGCAAGTGCGTCCGGTTCCCTGACAATCAACATTTGGGATGCAAACCAGCAGGCAGGTATCCAGGAGATCTGCAATGACTGGACAGCTTTGGGAAATCCGGAAGTCAAGGTCGAGGTCATTGACTGGGATAACTACTGGACTCTGCTTGAGGCGGGCGCTTCCGGCGGAACACTTGCGGATGTATTCTGGATGCACTCCGATTATTCCCAGATCTACATGGAGAATGATATTCTGCTGGATCTGACAAGCTACATCGAAAAAGACGGTGTAGATATGAGCATCTATTATCCTGACATCGCTGCGATCTACACACGCGACGACGGCAAGATCTTCGCTCTTCCCAAGGATCACGATACCATCGCACTTCTTTACAACAAGGCGCTCTTTGATCAGGCGGGTGTCGCTTATCCGACAGATGAGTGGACCTATGAGGATATGTATGAAGCGGCAAAGGCGATCACAGAGGCGACTCCTTCTGATACCTACGGCTATGCTCTCAACACATCCAATGACCAGGACGGCTGGTACAACTACATTTATTCGTACGGCGGAAATGTAGTTAACACGGAGAAGACTGATACGGCTATTGACTCCGCAGAGTCCAAGGCTGCTATGGAAATGGTCCGCAAGATGCTCACCGTCGCAACTCCTCAGGCAGTCGTTGCTGAGTCCGGTACAGACTCCCTGTTCCAGTCCGGCAAGGTTGGCATGATCACACAGGGTTCCTGGATGATCAATTCCTTCTATACGGCTGAGAACAGCAAGGATTACGCATGGGCGGAAATCCCTTACTGCGACAGAAACGGCGACGGCACCTGCCAGAAGGAAGAGAGATGGACCTGCTACAACGGCCTCGGCTGGGCAGCAGCAGCAAACACAGCAAATCCTGACGCAGCAGCAAGCCTGATCGAGTATCTCTGCTCCAAGGATGCACAGGTCAAGCAGGCGCAGCTGGGTGTTACTATGGCCGGTATCCCCGGAATCTCTGAAGACTTTGCAAATGCTTTCGAAGGCATGGATGTTTCTGCGTTCACAAAGGTTGAAGAAAACGGCACACTGTATGCTCGTCCCGGTACGCGCAACTCCGGTAAGTGGCAGACTCCTATGAAGCAGGCAGGCGGATTCCTTGACGCATGGCAGGCACCTGAAGATCCTCAGGCTATGTCCGATGCATGCGACAGAGTCGCAAAGATGATCCGCGACGCGATCGCAGAAGAGCAGTAAGGCTCTGGAAAGCAGTCGCTGAAGAAGTAATCGGATCTTGTTCTTTATCGATACTTGAAGTATTGTGGGCTGCTGTTTGACAGCAGCCCACAATACAGAATAATTCATAAAAGAGGGGGCAAAACATGAAAGAAAAGAAAAAAATGACGCCCAGAGCAAGAAACGAGGCGTTATGGGGATATGCTTTTGTGGCGCCTACCATGATCGGATTGATTGTTTTGAACTTTTATCCGGCTATTAATACAGTCTATCAGTCATTTTGTAAGACCGGCGATTTCGGAAAGGGAAATACCTTTGTCGGACTTGCCAACTATACAAAGGCGTTCGCTGATCCGGAAATCCTCCAGTCATTGATCAATACGATTAAATACGCCATCATCGAAGTCCCTTTGGGTGTAGTGATCGCACTGCTCCTTGCAGTATTTCTGAACGGCAAATTAAAGGGTGTCTCCATGTTCCGAACGATCTTCTTCCTCCCGATGGTCTGCGCTCCTGCGGCTGTCGCGATGGTCTGGAAGTGGCTCTATAACCAGCAGTTCGGACTCTTCAATAACGCTTTCCATACGAACATTGCGTGGATCTCCGATCCCAAGATCGCCTGGATCTCGATCGGTATCATCGGTGTCTGGTCGATCATCGGCTATAATATGGTCCTGTTTATCTCCGGTCTGAAGGAGATCCCGGGAGACTATTATGAAGCGGCTTCGATCGACGGAGCAACCGGAATCAATCAGTTCTTTAACATCACCGTTCCGCTCCTTAGCCCGACCACGTTCTTCATAGTGCAGACCCGAGTCATCGGTGCACTTACGATCTTTGACCTTATGTTCATGGTCATGGATAAGACCAATGCAGCCCTTCCCAAGGTCCAGTCGACAGTATACGTATTCTATAAGTATACCTTTGACCAGGGCAATAAAGGTTACGGTGCAGCAATCGTCATGATCCTTGTCGCCTTCATCATGGTCGTCACTGTGATCATGCAGCGCGCTGAGAAGCGCTTCGTATTCTATAACTGAGAAAGGGGGGAATGATTCATGGAAAGTGCACATACCAAAGATATGATCAGGAGAACGATCGTCTACATCATCCTTATCATCATGGCTTTTATCATGCTGGTTCCCTTCGCGTGGATGATCCTCACGGCGCTCAAGACAAACCAGGAAGCGATTTCAGTCGATCCCTTCTATATATTCCCGCATAACGGCTGGCACTGGGAGACATTTGGTGAAGTCTGGAAGAGCTACAACTTTGTGCTTCTGTACAAGAATACGCTCCTCATGATCTTCTTCCGCGTTCTCTGCGCATGCCTGACCGCGACCATGGCGGGTTACGCTTTCGGAAGACTGAACTTCCCGGGCAAGAACTTCCTGTTCTCTCTTGTTCTGATCCAGATGATGATCCCTTCCACGATCTTCATCATCCCTCAGTACCTGATGGTCTCCTCTCTGGGATGGCTAAATACCACGGCCGGACTGGTATTCCCCGGTATTGTCACAGCTTTCGGAACATACCTGTTGAAGACGGGATACCAAGGCCTGCCAAAAGATCTGGAGGAGGCGGCCGGTATCGACGGCTGTAATATCGGGCAGAAATTCCTGCTGATCATGATGCCGCTCACGAGATCCTCCATGGTATCACTCGGCATCTTCACCGCACTGTTCGCGTTCAAAGATCTTATGTGGCCCATGATCGTCTGCTCCAGCGTACAGACTACAACGCTTGCAGCCGGCCTTGCAAAGGCGCAGGGACAGTACGGAAGCAACTACCCGCAGATGATGGCCGCTGCAGTTCTGGCAGTGGTACCGATGATCGTGATCTATGTGATCTTCCAGAAGCAGTTCGTCGAAGGTATTGCTACTTCCGGCGGAAAGCTGTAAAGGAAATTGATTTTCGAAAAATGAGCTGCAAAAATGCAGCTCATTTTTTTATCATAAAGGGGGATGCCCCGCCCTTACAGGCGGCGGACATCACGAGCCTTCTTAGTGACTCGCTCCGCGAGCCCTGAATAATTCAGAGGACCTGATAAGCATGAGTAAAAAGAACAGACGTCTTACAGAGAAGATTACGGCTGAGAGAGAGAAGATTTCGCAGATTCCCGGCACAAAGAAAAAGGCTGCCTATATCTGGGAATACTATAAGCTATGGATCATAGGGATCGTATTCGCCATTTGGTTTGTGAGTTTCGCGGTCAGGCAGTACACGACGAGCATGCGGGATTACTGGTGCTATATGATCTTTGCCAATACCTATGCCGATGCCGGAGATCACTCCAGGTTGTGGAAGGACTATACAGAGTACGCGGGATTTGACCTGTCCGAGAAAGCGGTGCGATTTGACGCTGCCTCCTATTTCGACTATCAGAAGGGCGTAACCGGAAACAGTTATTTCGAGGCATTTGTCGCGTATGCGGACAGCGGAACGCTGGATGCGATCACAATGGGACGGGATTCCCTGACGGCGCTGGGAAAGACCGGAAGGCTCCTGGATCTTAACAGTGAGGCGTGTGCCTCCATCCGTGAAAAGTACGGAGATCGCTTTCTCTATGCGGTCCCGCTGGATGAGGAGTATAGTAAAGAAGAGGTACCCGTCTGCATCGACATCAGCGACAGCCGTTTGGTAAAGGAGTACGGAGTTTATTCAGAGCCCTGTGCCCTGGGAATCGGCGCTTTGTCGAAGAATGTGAAGTCGGTGGAACTGTTTTTGGATTTTATCTTCGCGGAGACCCAGCCCTGAAGATATTTTGCCTTGATGGAAAGGGAGATTTTTGTCATGCTTTACTATATCACACTGTTTCTGGTTTTCTGGTCACTGATCTATACGACAGCCAGATTCCTTCAGTATTTCAGGATCGTCAGAAATTACAAAGAGGAGACAACTGCCACGGTGGCGCAGATCAGAGATCATGAGCCTTCCGGAAGAAAAGAGCAGCCGGCCATCGACGTTCTCCTGAAGTATGAGATCGACGGAGAAGAGCGGAGTTCCGAGGTCGTTGTGCCCCGGGAGCAGGCGCCGCAGTATCAGCCGGGAAGTCAGGTGGCGATCCGCTATTACAAGGAAGAAAACGGGACAGTGCATATTGCCACGGCCGGAGACGCGCCGCGAAAGCTCATGTACGCCTATCTGGCCGCGTTCATTCTGGAACTTGTGATCTACGCGGTGATCTGGCGCATCCTGCTGTGAGCGGGAAAGCGCGAAAAAATGCCCGCACAAGGAGATAACTATGAATTTGATACAGGGATTTTTGGATAATGACAGCTTTTTCGGAAGGTTCATGACGAAACTCGGAATCATCATTGCCGCAAACATCATGTTTGTGATTCTGAGCATCCCTTTTTTCACTATCGGGGCGGGGTTCACAGCCCTGTATTATGTCATGTTCAGGACACTCAGGAACGAAGGGGAAGTGAATCCTTTTAAGGAATTTGCCGAGGGCCTCAAAAAGAACTTCAAACAGGCGACGATCGCCTGGATTCTCTTTCTTGTCCTGATCGCTTTTCTGCTCTTCGATATCCGGATCTGCAATGTGGCGGGAGGCGCGCTGGAGTATCTGAAGATAGGCGCTTATGCCATCGTTGTCATGGCTGTCATTGTATATTTATATCTGATTCCCGTGATGTCCGCCTTTGAGGACACCCTGCCGCATCTTGTCAGGAATGCGCTCTTTTTTCTCGGGAAAAAGCCGTGGAAAGCAGTGGTGATCCTGTTTTTTGACATCTTTCCCTTTGTCCTTACTTATTCGGACCTCAAATCCCTGCCGCTCTACGCGTTTTTATGGGTCCTGTGCGGGTTCGGCCTTCAGGCCATGCTCGCGTCAGCGCTTCTTCTTCCGGAATTTGCGCCTTACCTTCCGGCGACGGAATCAGGCCCGGATGAGGAGCCGGCCAATGCACGGAAAGCGCATGAGAAGACGGAAGAGGAGATCCTCGAGGAGATGCGCAAATTGGACGGTCTGTAATATTTTGCTGACTTATTAAAAAACTCTCTCAAAATGTTGCATTAATGTAATTGATATATTACAATAATGTTACAGATTTAAATGAGGGAGTTTTTCTTATGAAAAAAATAGTATCTGTATTATTGGCATCGTGCATGGTCGTCGGTCTCGCTTCACCGGCGGGCTCAGGGTTTTTGACAGAACTGAAGGCGAATACGAAAGCCGCCATGAGCAACATGAGCGGTGCGGCAGAGCGCACGGAGAGCGCCGCGGAAGGAGCCGGGAACTTTGACCGGGCGATCAGCGAGCTGTATGACAGCTCCATGTCCGCGACGGATGAGGAGATCATCGAATCGGCGCAGAAAATGCCTTCCGACTTCACGGTGATCGAGAAGGAGATCGGAACTGAGGCCGATGATCTGATCGAATACGTAAAGTACTACGAGGCGGCCAAGAGCAGCTATATTGCCGGCAGCGGTGAGAGCAGCGCTTTTTCCGGAAAGGTCATAGCGGAGTGGGACAGACAGGGGGAATATACTTCCTATGTCATGCCGGCTTCTGACGTGATCCGGACAGCTGTTCCCAAAGTGAAGGTCACAGACTGCAGCCTTGACGGGAAAACGGCAAGACTCGGAATCTACGAGTGGATGACGATCGGCTATGCGCCTGAGGAGTCTGACGCGGTAAACGCTACAGCATACGGATACAATTTCTCCCTGAATATCGAGCGTGACCGGAAGGGCGACTGGAAGATCGCGTCGGTGGATGATACAGATCAGAACTTCGACTGGATGGCGG
>DLYC01000200.1:0-671 GCA_003447895.1 Lachnospiraceae bacterium
ATATTCTGGAATACCAGAGGGCTAAATTCACGGATCCGGATAATCGATATGCATGGCGCATAAGGCGCGAATACGACGGCGGATTTGTTCAAAAGGGATTGAAGCTTGCCCAAAAATACACGGAGCAAAGCCTGTAAAGGTTTTGCTCCGTTTTGTTTGCCTGCGCCTGTTTTAATCGAGAAAAATCTTTTGCATGAAGTTGTAATGGGCGAGTGCCCACATGTCGTTGTCGTGATCGTTGTAAAAATGGAGAAATGGTTCAGGAAAACAGTGTGAACCTTGTAATGACTCTCTTTTTTGTCAAAAACATTCTATCTTATTTTCGATTATTAGTATAATAGCTATATCGAATATTAGAATATTCGTATTTGGTATAGCTTGTGCGTGCGGCAGAGCTATAGTTTGACTTTCAGGGATTAGGGGGCGGGTCCCTCGGGAAAGGAGAAGAGAGTGTCTAAGAAGCTTGGGAATCTGATCAAAGAGGCGAGGGCGTCGAAGGGGCTCACCCAGTCGGCGCTGGCGGAGAAAGTGGAGGGGCTGTCGGCTTCGGATGTCGGGAAGATTGAGCGCGGCGAGAAGGAGCCGGCGCAGAGCGTTCTCAGAAACATCGCGAAGGTGCTCGGGGTGACGCAGAAGTCGCTTCTGGATGCGGCCACGGGAGCCGGGAAGAC
>DLYC01000200.1:738-6981 GCA_003447895.1 Lachnospiraceae bacterium
CGGCGGGAAGACCGGGAAGACGTCGGCGTCGGGGAAGAGCGGGAAGACGTCGTCCTCGGGAAAGACATCTTCTGTCAAGGATTCGCTCTCGACGCTCAAGCTGAGCGCGACGGAGAAGAAGCTGGTGCAGCTCTACCGGAAAGCCGATTCGAACACGAAAAAAGCGGTGATCAACCTCCTGGAGGGCGACAGCAGCGCGGTCGAGCTCATCGGCGCGCTTCTGGCGTCGAAGGGGGCCGGCAAGGGCGGCGATTCGGGAAGCGGCAGCGGCGCAGGAGGCGCGGCGGACCTTCTCAGCTCGGTCCTCTCGGGGAAGACCGGGGGCGGGTCCGGCTCGGGAAAGGACAACATGAGCATGCTCATGGATATCCTCGGAAAACTTAATAAATAGTTAACGGTGCCTGGCGCTATAGACTTAATGAATAGTTTATGGTGCCAGGCACCATTAATTTTTTATAAACTTTCTGCTGCGGGAGTTTATGGTGCCAGGCACCATTAAATTTCTATTAAATTTTTATAAACTGAAGTTTATGGTGCCAGGCACCATAAACAGGCAAAGTGTGCTATAATTGAGCTTCCGACGTAACCAATGTATTTATTAAAATGACAGGAGCTCATTATGAAACAGTCAGACACAACGACACCGACAGCGAATCCGAAAGCACTTCTGCCCATCCTGCTTTTTCTGTTAGTCTATTTGGGGAACGGTATATTCTTTGAATATATCAGGCCGACAGAAGGGCAGATGGGCTTTTATGTAGTTTCCGTGGTCCTCGCGTTCTCGATCGCCCTGATCGCGGCTTTCCTTCAGAACAGGGAGCTGAGCTTTGACGAGAAGATCCATATATGCGCGAAGGGGATCGGAGACGACAATATCGTGATCATGTTGTTCATTTTCCTGATGGCAGGCGCCTTCAGCGGAATTGCCTCGGAGGCGGGCGGCGCATCCAGTACGGCAAACCTCCTGCTCAGCATTATTCCCGGGAAATTTGCGGTTCCCGGCCTGTTTTTGATCGCATGCCTGATCTCCATGGCGATGGGGACCAGCGTGGGCACGATCTCCGTGCTTGCGCCGATCGCGTGCGCGGTTTCCCGGAACGGCGGGCTTTCCCTTCCTTTCTGCGTGGGCGTAGTTGTCGGCGGCGCGATGTTCGGCGACAACCTGTCCTTTATCTCCGACACGACGATCGCCGCGACGAAGACGCAGGGCGTGGAAATGAAGGATAAATTTCGTACAAATATCAGAGTGGCATTTCCGGCTGCGCTGATCACGATGGCAATCCTTCTGGTTTACGCCTTCGTGAGCGGCGGTGCGGCGATCGGAACGTTTGACTTCAATATCTGGCAGGCACTTCCGTATTTCATCGTGCTGGGTATGTCCATTCTGGGGATCAATGTTTTCCTTGTGCTGATCGTCGGCATCCTGCTGTTCATTCTGGTCGGGATCCTGACGGGGTCTTTGGCCTACTCGACGGCGCTCGCCTCCATGGGCAGCGGCATCAGCGGAATGTTCGAGACCATGATCGTTACGATCCTCGTGGCATCGATCGCGGCACTCATGAAGGAAAACGGCGGCTTCGAGGCGATTCTCGCCTTTATCCGCAAGAACGCGAACAGCAAGCGGGGCGGCATGTACGGCATCGCTTTTTTGACAGCCTTTATGGACATTGCGACAGCCAACAACACCGTTGCGATCGTCATCGCGGCGCCCATTGCCAGAGACATCACCAGGGAGTACGGCGTGGAACCCAGGCAGACGGCCTCGCTCCTTGACACCTGCTCCTGCATTGCCCAGGGGATCATCCCTTACGGCGCGCAGCTCCTGGTTGCGGCCAACATCGCGAAGCTGACCAGCGTTTCTCTGATTCCCTTCCTGATCTATCCGTTCGTGCTCCTGGTCTTTGTGGTGATCTCGATCCAGACCACAAAGTGAGAGAGGCCGAAGGCGCAGGGCAGACGGGCTCATCACACAAAGGAATGTGGGAGGAGATATGCCAATGACAAATGATAAGAAACTTTTTTACAAAGAACTGACCTCTTTGCTGGAGGATCCCAGGATCCGAAAGCTCAGCAGATTTCCCCAGCACAACGGGAGCAATACGCTTCTCCACTGCGTTGAGGTGGCAAAGCGCAGTTTCGAGCTGGCAGAGCTGTTTAAGTGGAAGATCGACGAGGTGCAGCTCGCCCGCGGCGCAATGCTTCACGACTACTATCAGTACAGCATCAAGGAAGAGGGCCTTACTGCCTTCAAGCACGGTACATCCCATCCGCAGACCGCGGTGGAAAAGGCCGAGAATGATTTCGTCCTGACTCAGAAGGAGAAGAACATCATCAGAGGACACATGTGGCCCCTGACCTTCGCGCATCCGCCAAAATCCAGAGAGGCGATCCTTGTATGCCTTGCGGACAAGGATATCGCGACGAAGGAATTCTCAAGGCCGGAGCTCAAGAAGGCAAAGAGAGTGGCGGGCACCGGTTTTACAAGACTTCGGAACATTTGGAAGCGGGAATCGGAAAAGCCGGAGAAATGATCCCCAAAAACCCTTCAGATTCAGTGCGGAGCGGCGCTTGACGCGCCTGCTCCGCTTCTTTGCTTTTTGGGCAAAAAAAGCATAAAGAAATGCGCCATTTCCTCTGAATTTCTGTATAATATTACTAGTTAATATCAGTAATAAAGGAGGGGAAAGCATTGAAAGCAGTAAAGAGGAAAACGGTACTATGGGCAGCGCTTTTTCTGGTCCTCTTAATGATCACGGGATGCGGGCAGAAGAACCGGCTTCGCATCGGAACTGCGGGAGAGGGCGGAAATTACAACTCGCTCGGACACGCCCTGGCGAAAGCACTCGGGAATGAGCCCTATAAGATCAGTACCGAAGTGAAGACGACAGCCGGCTCCGCGGCAAACATCAGGCTTTTGTCCGGGGACTATCTGGAACTGGCCATGGCGCAGTCCGATGTGATCGACGAGATGTACAACGGGACACTCGGGACGCAGGCGATGAGGGGCTACTCCGCGATCGCGGCCCTGTATCCCGAATGCATACAGATCGTTGTCCTTGCGGGATCCTCCATCGACTCAGTGGATGATCTGGCCGGAAAGGTCGTCAGCGTAGGAGAAGCGGATTCAGGCACCCAGAAGAACGCCGCGCAGATCCTTCAGGTCTACGGCCTTACTTCCAACATGCTTACGGTCCAGAATATGACCTATACGGAGGCGGTGAACGCGCTCCGCGACGGCTCGATCGACGCGATGTTCTGCACGGCCGGCGCGCCGGCCCAGGTTGTGACCGACCTCTCCAAGGAGGCCCAGATCCGCCTGATTCCGATCGACAGTCAGCACAGGGCCCTCCTGACAAGGGCATACGGCTTCTATACAGAGGCTGTGATCGGCAGCGGGACCTACAACGGACAGAATGATCCGGTGGAGACGCTCGCTGTGCAGTCAGTCCTGATCGCCTCTGACAAGGTGCCGGATGAGACGATCTATACGATCACAGGCGCACTCTTTAAGGAGAAGGAGGCGCTCAACAGCGCGGTTCCGGTGGAGTTTGACCTGAGCGAAGAGCGCGCGGTGGAGTCGATCACGATTCCCTTCCATCCGGGAGCAGTTAAATATTATGAGGAGTGCGGCATTGCAGTCGGAACTTCCGGGGAATAAGGAGGGATACCAATGCTTACGATCGAAATCAACAAATATCTAACCCTTGCCATCTCTGTCGGCGTTTTGATGCTGGGACAGTTTCTCAGAAAGAAGATCCGCTTTCTCGAGACCTTCTGCATCCCCGCACCCGTGGTCGGCGGACTTGTCGTCGCGATCCTGTCCTGCATACTCTATGTGACGGGAGTTGTCGAGTTCGTCTACGATGATACCTTCCGCGAGATCTGCATGGTCTTCTTCTTTACCTCCGTGGGATTTCAGGCAAACCTTGCGGTCCTCAAGGAGGGCGGAAAGGACCTGATCATCTTTCTCGTGCAGGTCATCCTCCTGATCATTCTGCAGAATGTGCTGGCCGTCGGCGTCTCCCGCTTACTGGGCGTAAATCCCCTGGTCGGTATGTGTACAGGCTCCGTCCCCATGGTCGGCGGACACGGAACGGCCGGCGCCTTCGGACCCGTCATTGAGGACTTCGGCGTTCAGGGCGCGACGACGATCGCGACAGCGGCCGCGACCTTCGGCCTGATCGCGGGAAGCCTGATCGGAGGACCCCTCGGAAACTCCCTGATCAAAAAGTACGATTTGTTAAAGACCGCAAAGCCTGAGGAGGACTACGAGATCTTCGACGAGGACGAAGAGCAGCACATCCGTCACTTTGACAACTATGCCCCGGCCGTATTCGAGCTGTGCGTCACGGTGGGGCTCGGAACGCTGGTTTCCGCCCTCCTCACAAAGACCGGGATGACCTTCCCCGTCTATATCGGCGCGATGATCGTGGCGGCTGTCATCCGAAATATCGGCGAGGCGACCGGAAAGATCAAGGTCTACATGGGCGAGATCAACGACCTCGGCGGCATCTGCCTCTCCCTCTTTCTGGGAATTGCCATGATCACACTTAAGATCTGGCAGCTGGCCGCACTGGCTCTGCCGCTCGTGATCCTGCTTCTGGTACAGCTGGTGTTTATGTATATTTTCGCAAGGTTTGTGATCTTCCGCTTTATGGGCTCGGATTACGATGCTGCCGTCATCACGGCCGGAACATGCGGCTTCGGAATGGGTGCTACGCCGAACGCAATGGCGAATATGCAGGCGATCTGTGACAAGTATGCGCCCTCCATCAAGGCGTATCTTCTGATCCCGATCGTCGGAAGCCTTTTCGCGGATTTCATCAATTCGCTGGTCATCACATTCTTTATTAACCTGGTATGATAGGAGGAAAGCGCAGAATGGACTTTAAGAAACTGTTTCACGTTGAGAGTGACAACTTAGCAGTGCCGGAAATACACTCGGAGGATTTTGACGAGAGGCAGGATAAGGCCGACGACCAGGAGAATGCGGAGCTTGAAAAAAAAGACATCGTCTACGACAATGTGGCGATCCCGGAGATCCAC
Organism: Lachnospiraceae bacterium; assembly: GCA_003447895.1. Lineage (GTDB taxonomy): Bacteria > Bacillota > Clostridia > Lachnospirales > Lachnospiraceae > CAG-791. The sequence continues at coordinate 5,785 of DLYC01000200.1, forward strand.
ATTCACCGCAAAAAGAAGGGCAAAAAACAGTGACAGGGCAGGAAAGCCGGAAAATCAGTAACAGAGACATTTACAGACAACAGGTTATATGACAGGAGAACAGATGAAAACATTGACGAAAGGCAAGATGTGGTGTTTTGCGATCGGACAGTTCGGATGGTCGCTTCTTTCGGCGCTGATCACAAACTGGCTGGTCTATTTTTACCAGCCGGACGCGGATTCCATAGCGGCGGGACAGACGCTCTTTATCCCGCAGGGACGCGTGATCTTCGGGATCGCGACCGTGATCGGCGGCATCGCGGCGCTGGGACGGGTGTTCGACGCCGTGACCGACCCCATGATCGCGAATTTATCCGACCGCTCGAAGAACCCGAAGGGACGAAGGATCCCCTTCATGCAAAAGATCGCCGTCCCCTTCGCGCTGATCACCGTGCTGGTCTTCTGGGCGCCGGTGGCGGAGATCTCGACAGTCAACTGCATCTGGCTCCTTGTGACGCTCCTTCTTTTCTACCTGTTCATGACGACCTACTGCACGCCTTACAATGCGCTGATCTCTGAGCTGGGGACGACGCAGGACACAAGGATCAGTATTTCGACCTATATCTCGGTCACTTTCCTTCTGGGCTCTGCGATCGGGTACGCGGCACCCTTTATCTGGGGCGCGCTGGAGCCCTCCATGGGAAGAGTCATGGCGATCCGGATCACCTTTGCCATTCTTGCCGCGATCGGTCTTGTCGCCCTTCTGGTCCCGACATTTACGATCAATGAAAAGGACTACGTACACACGGTGCCCTCCGAGGACGACGCGTTTACTTCCCTGATCAAGACCTTCCGAAACGGGGATTTCAGGACCTTCGTGGGGAGCGATGTGCTCTACTTCCTGGGGCTTACGATCTTCCAGACGGGTCTTCCCTTCTTCATTACTTCCCTGATGAAACTTCCGGAGACCTTCACGACGATCCTCTATGTGGCGATGACGCTCCTGTCCTTCGCCTGCTACATGCCGGTCAACGCGCTGGCGCACCGCATGAACAAGAAGAAGCTGGTCCTCATAGGATTTGTCGGGCTCGCGGCGGTCTATCTGATCACGGCGGTCTCGGGCCTCATCGGCGGCTCGGGCCTGATCTTCGGGATCATCATCGTCTGCGCGGCGGCCTTCCCTATGGCGATCCTGGGAATCCTTCCCCAGGCGATCGT
>DLYC01000229.1 GCA_003447895.1 Lachnospiraceae bacterium
ATATGAGGAGTGGATCGCAAAGCTCTCCGAGGGGGATCCGATGCGGGAGGAGCTCCTCGCGCTTGAGGGGGACGACAAAGAGATCAAAGAGAGATTCTACAGGGACATTGAGTTCGGCACGGCGGGCCTTCGCGGGATCTGCGGCGCGGGAACGAACCGGATGAACGAACTCACGGTGGGGCGCGCGACGCAGGGAATCGCCAATTATATCCTTTCGTCCGGCGAGAACCCCGCGCGCGGCATTGTGATCGCCTATGACTGCCGCTATCACTCCAAGGAGTTCGCGGAGCTCGCGGCACAGATCCTGGCGGCCAACGGGATCCGGGTCTATCTGTTCCCGTCCCTTCGCCCTACGCCGGAGCTCTCCTTTACGATCCGGAGCTTTGCGGCGCTCGGCGGCATCAACCTGACGGCGAGCCACAATCCCAAGGAATATAACGGCTACAAGGTCTACTGGATGGACGGCGCGCAGATTTCCGGGGCGGTCTCCGACGGAATGCAGAGAGAGATCTCGGCGCTGGACTTTTTTGACAAATTTAAGAAGATGCCCCTGGATGACGCTATAGGAGAGCGCAAAGTCAGAATGCTGGGAGAGGAGATGGACCTCGCCTATCTCGACTATGTGGAGTCCATGCGGCAGCGGGACGACGACGAGATCGACCTGTCCATTCCGATCGTCTATACGCCGCTCAACGGCGCGGGCAGCATTCCCATGCAGCGGATGGCCAGGGACCTCGGGTTTACCAATTTCTATGTGGTTCCCGAGCAGAAGGATCCCGATCCCGAGTTTACGACGGTCGGCTACCCCAATCCCGAGGACCCCAGGGCCTTCAAGCTCGCGGAGGAGCTCGGCCGCAAGGTGGGCGCGGAGGTCCTGATCGCGACGGACCCTGACAGCGACCGGATGGCGATCGAAGTCTCTGACGGGAAGGGCGGCTATATCGCGCTCAACGGAAACCAGACGGGGGCGCTTCTCATCGCGTATATGGCGCAGAGCATGACGGAGAAGGGAAGGCTTCCCAAAAAAGCGGCGATGATCAAGTCCATCGTCACCGGAAATTTCGGCCGCGTGATCTGTGAGCACTTCGGAATCCGGGTCTTCGAGGCGCTGACCGGCTTTAAGAATATCTGCGGCGTGATCCCGAAGGCGGAGGAGCAGGGCTACACCTATTTCTTCGGCTACGAGGAGAGCATCGGCAGCGCGCCCGGCGAGGAGGTCCGCGACAAGGACGGCATCTGCGCGGCGATGCTGATCATGGAGATGGCGGCGTGGTGCCGCAAGAAGGGGCAGACGCTGAGGTACTATCTGGAGTCCCTCTACCGCAAGTTCGGCTATTATGTGGAGGACCAGGTGTCCTTCGTGTTAAAGGGCGTCTCGGGATCCGAGCGGATCGGCAGGATCATGGATGTGTTCAGAAATAAAAAGCCGGAATCTTTTGGCAGGTTCAAGGTGGAGAAGTGCGTGGACTACATCCACGGACATGAGGGAATCCCGGCGTCCAATGTGCTCATCTACCACATGACGGACGGAAACTGGTTCGCGATGCGGCCCTCGGGAACGGAGCCCAAGATCAAATTCTACTATTACGCCAAGTCCATGGACAACAAAGAGGAGGCGCTCCAGGCCGTGAGCGACATGAGAGAGGCGGTCGAAGCGATGGTAGAGAAGATCGAATAAATTTTATGGTGCCAGGCACCATAAAATTTTTATAAACTTCCAGTTTATGGTGCCAGGCACCATTAAATTTTTATAAACTTTCCGCGCCATTGCAATAGGGTGCATCAACAGGGAATCTCGGAAGTGGTAATATGGACAACACAAGAGGTTTTACTTTATAATAGTTACTGTATAACGAATTTGTTGCCGTCAGAGGCAGAAGGAGGAATTTAGTTATGGTTTCTTGGAAAAATATTGATACATTAGCTTCTTACAACAAGATGCTGGCGCTCAAAGGCCGTGTCAATCTTGTAGAGGCAATGTCCGGCGAGAACGGTGCAAAGCGCGTCGCTGAGTACAGCGTTCCCATGGCTTGCGATATGAAGTACAACTTTGCCGCGAAGCTCGTCGATGACGAGGTCCTGGCCGTGCTTCAGGAGCTGGCTGACGAGGCACAGCTCACACAGAAGTATGAAGAGCTCTACAACGGCGCTGTGATCAACACAGGTGAGAAGAGGCTGGTTCTCCATCAGCTCTGCCGCGGACAGCTCGGCAAGGATGTGATCCATGACGGCGTCAACAAGAGAGAGTTCTATGTCTCCCAGCAGAAGAAGGCGGCTGATTTCGCGAACAAAGTTCACGCAGGCGAGATCACAAACGCTAAGGGCGAGAAGTTTGAGACCGTAGTCCAGATCGGAATCGGCGGCAGCGACCTCGGCCCCCGCGCTCTGTACCTGGCTCTTGAGAACTGGGCTAAGCAGAACGGAAAGCAGAAGATGGAAGCGAAGTTCATCAGCAACGTCGACCCCGATGACGCAGCAGCCGTTCTGAAGTCCATCGACGTATCCCGCGCTCTGTTCATCGTAGTTTCCAAGTCCGGAACGACCCTGGAGACACTGACCAACGAGTCCTTCGTGAGAGATGCCCTGAGGAACGCGGGCGTAGATCCCTCCAAGCACATGCTCGCCGTTACCAGCGAGACCTCTCCTCTGGCCAAGAGCGCTGACTACCTTGAGGCATTCTTTATGGATGACTTCATCGGCGGCCGCTATTCTTCCTCTTCCTGCGTAGGCGCAGTGGTCCTGTCCCTGGCATTCGGACCGGAAGTCTTCGCGGCGATCATGGACGGCGCGGCAGAGTCCGACGAGCTTGCCAAGAACCCCGATATCAGAAAGAACGCGGCACTCCTTGACGCCCTGATCGGTGTCTATGAGAGAAACGCGCTGGGCTATCTGTGCACGGCAGTCCTTCCTTATTCCCAGGCTCTGTGCCGCTTCCCCGCACACCTGCAGCAGCTGGATATGGAATCCAACGGCAAGTCCGTCAACCGCTTCGGCGAGCCCGTGAACTATTCCACAGGCCCCGTGATCTTCGGTGAGCCCGGAACAAACGGACAGCACTCCTTCTATCAGCTGCTTCACCAGGGAACCGACATCGTTCCCATGCAGTTCGTGGGCTTTAAAGAGAACCAGGCGGGCATGGATGTTGTCATCCAGGGCAGCACCAGCCAGAAGAAGCTCTGCGCGAACGTGGCTGCACAGATCATGGCATTTGCCTGCGGCAAGGATGACGAGAACCCCAACAAGGCATTCGCGGGCGGCCGTCCCTCCAGTATCATCGCCGGCAAGGACCTCAATCCCAAGTCTCTTGGCGCGCTCCTTGCGCACTTCGAGAACAAGGTCATGTTCCAGGGCTTTGCATGGAACGTCAACAGCTTCGACCAGGAAGGCGTCCAGCTCGGAAAGCTTCTTGCGAAGCGCGTTCTCGCTCACGATACCGACGGCGCTCTGAAGGCTTATGCCGACATGTTTGAGATCTGATAAGGATCCTCAAATCCGCCGATCGAAAGCGCGAAGGCCCCTTTTTGCGGGCATTGAGAGTATGAATATGGCTGCTGCCTCGGGATTTTCCCGGGGCGGCAGTTTTTTTATTGCAAAATACAGAATTTCACCGCGCTGATGCGTTATAATAGTAAGGCAGGCAACTTTACACTAATTACCGATCAAACAACATGCAATCATACCGGAGGATATCACAATGCTCATTGGCGTTAACGGCGTTCAGCTCTTCTATACAAAGACCGGCCACGGAAGGCCTCTCATCATGGTGCACGGAAACGGGGAGGACCACACGATCTTTGACGAGGCGATCGAAGTCCTGAAGGACCACTTCACATGTTATGCCATTGATTCGAGGGGACACGGACAGAGCACCCCCTGCCGGGAGCTTCACTACAAAGACATGGCGCAGGATATGATCGCTTTCATGACAGAGCTGGATCTTAACGACGTGGCCTTCTACGGATTTTCGGACGGCGGGATCGTGGCGCTTCTCGCGGCCATGGACTGCAGCAGGATCACCAATCTGATCGTGAGCGGCGCGAACATATCCCCGAAAGGGACAAAGCTCTGGTTCCGTCTCTATGTGGAGGGAATGAGCCTCTTTAAAAAGGATCCCATGATCGACCTTATGAAGAATGAACCGAACATCAGCAGGGAGGAACTGGGAAGGATCAAGGTAAAGACCCTGGTAATGGCAGGCAGTAAGGACCTGATCCGGGAGTCGGAGACAAGGACGATCGCGGAATCGATCCCCGGCGCAAGGCTCAGGATCCTTGCCGGAGAGAGTCACGGAAGTTATATTGTGCACAGCACTAAGATCGCGGATCTTCTGAAGGAGGAACTCCTGCCGGGGACAGCGCAGTAAGTGATAGAGAGGAATAAGGAGGTACGTCGTGAAAATCGTTTTGCAAAACCTGACCAAGCGGTATCCCAACCGAAACAAAAAGATCAAGGAGGACGTCATCGCCGTCAACAAATTCAACTTTGAGATCCCGGACGGCAAGCTGATCGGCCT
>DLYC01000065.1:0-6862 GCA_003447895.1 Lachnospiraceae bacterium
TCCCAGTCCGCGTAGTTGATCTGAAGCTGTATAAAATCAACATCGGGATGGTCCGTCAGTAACTGATCCAGAAGCTCAGGCCCGTCATGGAAGGAAAATCCGTAGTGCCTGACAAGGCCCTCTCTCTTCAGTTCCCTGACATAATCCCAGATCCCGTACTCCTCGTACTTTTTGCAGTTGTTTTTCTTGATCGCGTGCAGCAGGTAGAAGTCAAAATATCCCGCACCTGTTCTCTCGAGACTGGTCCTGAACTGCTGTATTTTGGCATCTTTCCCATTGGGCGGCATCGCATTGACGTTCACCTTGGTGGCCAGTGTGAAGCTGTCCCTGGGATAGCGGTCGACGAGAGCCGCCTTGGCCGCTTTCTCGGAAGCGCCGTCCTTCCCGTAGACATAAGCTGTGTCAAAATAGGTGAGACCGGCCTCCATAAAGAGATCCACCATTTTTTTGGTCTGTTCAATGTCGATCGCGTCCGGATCGTTTGCCATGACGGGAAGGCGCATGAGGCCAAATCCCAGCTTGGGGGTATCCAATAAATTCACTTTCTTTCCTCCGCATTTGATTTTCTTAAGTCCCTGAGCAGTCTGACATCGCTGACATTTTGACGTGTTTCCTCTTTGTTTTACCTTCGGATCTCTTTTCCGTTTAGAACGGCGCGGACAAGGCCGCCTGCTCCGTCGTACACGAGCTTTAGAGAGAAGAAGGGGACTTCTTCCGCCAAGAGACGGAAGAAGATCTTATCCCCCTCCCAGATATTGAGATTTTCGATCTCTTCCACGGGCACCCACTCCAGGACGCCCTCGTCGCACTCAGTCGGTGTCCCTTTAAAGCCGTCCGCAGTGAACAGATGCATATACTCCGTCACGCCGTCTCCCGACACAAAGGTGACGATTCCCCTGAACCGATAGGAGGTGAGCGTGTACCCTGTCTCCTCCCGCACCTCTCTTAAGAGGCACTCCTCGGGGCTCTCGTCCTTCTCAAAGTGTCCGCCGACACCGATCCATTTGTCCTTATTGACATCATTTTTCTTCACCACGCGGTGAAGCATCAGGTATTTGCCGTCCTGCTCGAGATAGCAGAGCGTACTGAGCTGTGCCTCCACTGTCATTCACCTCCGTCCGGGGCGTCTTACCGGAAAGACCCGTGACCGGCCTTTCTGCCGCCTCCGATCTTCTTAATAACCTCTTACGCCGAATCCTCTCTCGCCGGAGACCACCGGAATCTGATCGACATCCATATCGTCGATCCTGATCCAGTGCCCGCTCCGCATATGCTTCATAAGACAGGCGATTCCGACAGGCGTCCCCTGAACCTCCATTTCCACAGACCCGTCCGGCAGGTTCTCGACCCAGCCGGTCAGGTTAAAGCTCCTCGCCGCGTACACAGCCTGATACCGGAAGCCCACTCCCTGGACTCTTCCGTGAAAGATCACATGCTCTCTGATGATTTCTTCCCTCATGTCCGTCTCCGACATCTCTGCTCCTTTCTGCCTCGCGACCAGTGCAAGAAAGTCCTCGTCCGGCGCCGTCACTTCTTCGCCGCTCTCCCCCTCCTTTTCGGGGGCCGGCGCCGCAAAGTGCCGCTCAAGACCCTTCATGATATCAAACTTTCCGTTCTCATCTGTACAAAGTTCTCTGATCCGGGCCCGGTTCTTCCAAAGAAGACAGGCGACTGCCGCAAGTACAAGGGCAGCCAGAAGGATCGTGCCGATCAGCGACCTCATTGATTCTTCCATAGCTCCGGTTCCTCCGAAATCCGATCATACTTCCGCTCATTATAGTCCATGGTATCATTATTTTTGTCAACATGCAAAAAATCGCTGCATACCATAAACCGGTATGCAGCGGCATCTTTGCTTCTTTATTTTATTGTATCCTGCCCCGTCTTATTGCGCATGGTTTTATGCAAGGCTCCTCCGGAGCAGTTCCCGGTAAGTTTCCTGAACGCTTCCCGGGGACACGACCCGGATCTTCCCCCCGCAGCTGAACAGCCAGGCGTAGAAGGACGACGTCACACAGATCACTTTTTTGACATAAAAGCTCTTTCGGGTGCTCTTCCACATCTCGGCGTCGTCGCCGAATTTGTCGATCACAAGAGGCATGGTCTCATTGTCGCATTCCAGGACCACCTCCCGGAAGGTGCCTTCTTCCGGAGGGAAGAAGCTTTCCGAATAATCTTCCGAACTGTATCTGGGCGGAAGTTTGTCCGCCTTGTCCTCAAGCACTCTGACAGCGTGCATGTAGTCTGCCCGGACCACCTTGTATTTGTCGGATTCGGCATCGTATCCGAACAGATAACACCGATTATCGTTGCACATTACCCCGATCGGCGTCATACTGTATTCCTTGTCCGTATCCCTGCCGGACTTATTGGGGAAGGATCCCGCGTCCCTGCTGAGGCGGAAGGCGATCCTGCGGCCCGCATCAACGGCTTCCGTAATCCGGTCTATGATGTAATACAGCTTCTCATTTCCGCTTTCCCGGTCATCCAGAGGACCGATGCAGCGCGCCACCTTTTCGGCCTGGTATTTGCTGAGCAGCGTATACAGTTTCCTGATCAGCTTCGTCTTCTGTCCGTGTGTGAGCGATTCATTGGACGCAATGCTCTCCGCGAGCAGGGTGACCTCGGGCATCTCAAAATCCCGGCACCCCACAAAGTAGGAATTGAAATAGCTCCTGGTGACCACAATGTCGATCCCTTCCTGCGTCAGGATCTCAATATCATCCTTCACAGTCTTTCTTGTGGCCCCGGCATCTTCTTTCCTGAGATACTCGATCAGCTCGCTCATTGTCGCCTGATGGTCTTCGTCTGTCTGTTTCATCAGATAGCGGTGAAGACGGATAAGTCTTTGTTTATTGGAAATTGAGCTCATAGAAGTCTCCACTGTATTTGTATTTCTGTGCTAAAATAATTATAAATGTCCCACTTTTTAGTGTCAACGATTGTGTCAGGAAACGTTTCAATATATGATATAAGTGTTACATTTTCCCACGTGTATGATTTCAACTTCGACACCGATGTATCGACAACCGGGTTCTTATTTCAGAAAGCGCAGCAGAGAATGAGTGATTTATTGTCGTACCTTACCGGTAACCTCAAAAAAAACGGGATGACTGTCGACGACTTCTGTCGTCAGATCGGGATTTCCCGGCAGAAATTCTATCGATATGTCAAGGAGCCCCGGAGGTTCACCGAGGAGAAGATCCGCTCGATCATTGACGTTCTGTCACTGGACGGCGCGCAGATCGACGAGCTGGAGTCTTACCTCTACCCCAGCAGCAAGCGGAGTCTCCCCGCGCAGCACAGGGACCTCAACAGTCTGATCGCGGAGATCTTCAAGAGGCGCCTTGCCGGTGAATTGTCAAAAGATCTTCTCCGGATCGAATACACCAATACCGATGGCACCGTCTCCATGGAGACCGTCGATTCCCTGACGGGCATCTTGTCCGGAGAGAACGTCGATCCCCTGACGGGCGCCTTGTCCGGAGAGACCGTCGATCCCCTGACGGGCACCTTGTCCGGAATGCCTGCGGGCGCTTCCGATTCACAGGTTCCGCCTTCCGGAGCCCGGGAGCACACGTATGATTTCACGATCTACAACTGCATTCCGCCGGGACCGGACGCGTCCCCTGGCGTAGAGGAGAAGCCCTCGGATCACAGTATTTTGACGATTGCCTGCATCATCAATGCGCTGGACGACAGACTCAGTCGGTCCGGATCCGTCCACATCCATGTCCGGCACTATCTGTCGGAGGCCTATAAGCAGCTCATCGTGCGGCAGGACATTGATGACCTTGAAGCCATGCGGTTTAACCTCTGGCTCTTCAACATGACGCTCCCGCTGCAGGCCGCGGCGGAGGATTACTATCTGGATCCGACCAAATTCATGCGGCGCACCTGGACAGACCAGAGCAGTTTCTGCCTGATCCGCCATACCACAGATACATCCGAATACTTCCTCATGGTTTTCTCGACCACCGGGGACTGCTGCATATGCCGCCTGGGAGGGGAAGAGGTCTCTCACATATACGATTTCCTTTCCACAGACAGCAGGAACAGAAGCCGCACCCTGTCAGACCGCAGCTACGCCAGCAATCCGAACCTGATCTACCACCAGGTCAACAGCCGGCACAAGCGGATCCTGATCCACCCCGACATCTGCATTGACGATGTGCCCAAGGAAATGTGGCTCGCTCTGGAAGAGGCCGTGGCAAACAGCAGTGACAGTGCTCTCTTTGAAAAGGCTTTCCGTCAGCTGATGGATCCCTTTGATCAGTATTCCTTCCTCGGATTCAAAGAACTCGTCAGCGCCGCGATCAGCACGCTCGAGCAGAGGACGATCGACAATGCCCGGATGGGCAAGATGGTGATCTGTCACCCCGAAGGTCTGATGAAGCTTGTACAGAGCGGGATCATCACGGATCTTTCGGTCGGAGAAGTGGACTATACGGGAAAAGATTTCAGCAGCACGCCGCTCCGCTTTCCCACCCCTCTGATCCGGAAGTTTCTGGAGTTCATAAAGGAAAGTATCGTGAGAAGAAAGACCTCTCCGGTCACGGATCCCACCAAATACGACTGGACCAATTATTACATTATGCACCCGCAGATCCCGTGTCCCGACACAACGCTGGTCATCTATGACCATTACGGCATCATCCCCATCTATACCTTCAGCCGGCACAAGAACACGCTGATCAATCTCTTCCAGAGCCCGGCAGTCGGAACGCTGGTCTATGACTATACGCTAAGAGAGGTCATCGAAAAGCGCGGCGAAAAGCTCGACTCAGAGATCATGAGCGATGAACATTCCATCGCTTTTCTGGACAAGCTGATCTCACAATTGCAGTAATAAAAGTTGCCCGGTACCATAAGATTTCGGGAAACACATCGTTTCCGGAAATTTTATGGTGCCGGGCACCTTATCTTTGTCACTTTACAGACACTTAGTAATCACTTTCCCTCATCGCCTCAGGATCGCGCCTGCCAATGCGGGAATACTCATAAGGATCAGCATGGTCCACAGAAGAATCCTGTCTCCGGCGCTGTCTCCGACTTTGGGCGAGCCTTTGTCCGTCTCTTCCTCGTCTTCCTCGGCCTTTTCGCTGTTTTCACCCGTCTTCTCTTCGCGGCCGGGATCCTCTGTCTTGTCCTCTTCCGGCTCTACGGACTCATGAGTCCCGTCCGGGTCCTTCTCCTCGTTTCCGCCATCCGCGGGCGTTTCCTCCTGTTCTTCCTCCTTGTCCTTCTCGGGATCTTTCTTTCCTTCGCCTTCTTCTTTCTCCGGGTCGTCCTCCCCGCCTTCCTCTTTCTCCGGGTCGTCTTCCCCGCCTTCCTCTTTCTCCTCCAGCGGGAATGTGCGCTCATCCGTGTAAACTTTTCCGCCGTAAGTTACCGACGCCGTGTACAGGGAATATCCCTCCTCCGGATAGTCCGTGACCGTCATGGTCGTATCCAGAGCATAGGCTTCGTCGCAGAGCAGGCAGGTAAGCGTCGCGGTGCAGGTCCTGTTGTCCAGGTCCCATTCCAGGACCGGCTCCTCCCCGGGGCTGTAGTGCGGCGCATGGGCATCTCCGGAAGAGAGCGCGACGGACTCCTCTGTATAGACGTTTCTCGTATCCTCATCATAGCTGTAGAAAATGCTGCCGTCCATGAGGGAGTACGATCCGTCGTCATAGTCCTTCGAGCCGACCATGAAGAGCTTGTCGGGATAGCCCATGGTCCCGTCATCGCTGTTTGTCAGGTCCACCGCGTAGACCGTGCCGTCCCAGAGCTTTACCACGTTCCACATGTGCTTTACGCCCGATGTGCCGGACCCGAGATTTCCTGTCACGGTCATGCAGGAGATCTCCCTGTTCCAGGTTGTCAGGTCGCAGAGGTACTGGAAACTTTTGGCAAATCCCTCGCAGACCACCTTGGTCTCCGGGTTCCCGTCAAAAACATAGATCAGCTGATACGGGTCTCCGTAAGCGCTGTCATCGCCGGCCGCCTCATAATTGTAAGAAGCGAGCTCGAAGATCGCGTCTCTGTAAGCCGTAAGCTTCCCCCAGTCCGAAAGCTCCGCCGCCTGCGCGACGATTTCCTTCGCTTTGTCCACCGCGCTCTTCGCGGCCCCGGTCCTCTCTGTGTTCACAAGGCACAGCTTCTCGGCCTCTGTCTTTTGGCTCGCCTCCTCTGATTCCGGATCGCCCGCATAGTCCTTGGAGACCGGAAGATAGAGCCTGATCTTCGCATTGTCCAAAACGAGCTCTTCGCCCCCGTTCGCCGCCGTGTGGTCCTTCAGGCTGTGCAGGTAGTTCACTGTTTTGTCATACCAGTACAGCTCGTAGGGGCAGTTCACGATCAGGAAGTCCATTACCTTGGCGGCGCTCCAGCCTATGTTCTCATAGAGCGCCTGCCTCGCTTCGGCCGTCAGCGAATAGACCTTCCTGCCGGTGGAGGGCGAAACCGTCACCTTGAACAGGGTATCCACGCCCAGGTCCTCCGCCGTAAACCTCGTCTGTGTCAAAAGATCGCCGATCGGAACTTCCACGACCGAGGAATCTCTCGCGCCGTCCGCCACTTCCCGAATCTGGGCCAGGGCTCTTTCGTAAATCAGCGCATTGAACCCGGTGAGCTTTCTCGTTGCCGCTTTGAGCTTTGGCCTGGGGGCTTCCTCCTTTTTCTCCGGTCCGCTCTGCACATTGCTCTGCGTATCGTTCTGCACATCGTCGAGCTTCTCTCTCTCGAGATATTCGGCGAGAAGATCGGCCTCATCGGCCATGCGGTCCTTGTAGATCGCGCCGGTCTCGACGGCTTCCTCCGCAGTGGCTTCCGCTGCGGTGGGCTCCGCTGTGGTGGTCTCTGCGTCGCTGTCCGCTGCGCC
>DLYC01000065.1:6935-11851 GCA_003447895.1 Lachnospiraceae bacterium
CTGTCCGCTGCGCCTCTGTCCGCTGCGTCGCTGTTCGCCGCGCCTCTGTCCGCTGCGTCGCTGTTCGCCGCGTTGCTGTCCGCCGCGCTGCTGTCCGCCGCGTTGCCGGTTCCGGAACCGGGCTCTTCCTCGTCCTTTGATCCGGCGTTCTGCCCGGGGTCTTCCTCGTCCTTTAATCCGGCGTTCTGCTCGCGCTCCTCCGAGATCTCGTCCTCCGCCTCTGTTCCGGTTCCGTTCTCCGACACCGTTTCCGGCCCGTTTCCGGTCTTCGCGTCGTCTCCGGCTTTTACATTCGGTGCGTCTTCCGAGAGCGCAGCGTCGGTGAATTTTTTTCTCTCGTTTTCTTCAATTTCTTCGCCGCTCTCCTTATGGTCCGGAGAAGCGCTCTCTTTCGCTTCGCTCTCAACCCGGGAGGCGCTGTCCAAAGCGGCGTAAGCCGGAAAGCCCGCCGCAGGGAGCGATATGACCGCTGCCATAGCAAGGAAAAGGAGTCTTCTTATCAGGGATCCCTTTCTTTTCTTCATTTTTCCTGCCTCTCATTCCCTCTCAGTTTCTGTTGGCGTACATGAGGAGCCTGTTGGTTATGCTTTCGTACTCGATAAATTCCAGATCCCGGATCCGGACCTTGACCTGTCCCAGGTCCTCTGCCGATTCGGGGTCCACGCAGTCAAGAAGGACTCTGCCCTTTTCAATATTTTGGACATAACCGCACAGAAGCTCCTCCTCGCCGCTTCGCCCGGCGGTGATCAGAGTCCCGTTCTTCGCGGCAAGGTGCAGCACCTGCGTGAGGAGCGGTTTCGAGGGGTCCACCGCAAGGGGCGGCAGTGAAAACCAGTTGCCGTAAGGGTGGTCTTTTCCATATGCCATATACTTGCGGATCTTCCTCAGATAAGGGGTGTCGGAGACCATCTCCAGAACATTCTTCCTGGGCACTACATAGTACGCGCTCTCTTTCCCCTCCTCGTCGATCCCCCTGATCACGATGTCCTCTTCATTCTGCGTCTCAATGCTCCCGACTGTAAAAGCGCCGGAGTCATCTGTATAAATCTCAAAAATTTCGTTGTTCATTTCTGTCTCCCTGTACCGATTTTTCTTCGCCATCTTAAACTTTTCTTATCGTACCATTCTTTTTGCAATTAGAAAAGAATGAGTCAGGGGGACTGTCCCCCTGACTCACCCCTGACTCATTATTTTCTCTTTCCTCTTCGGAGCACTTCCCTTGCCTGGTTCTGGTAGGTCTCATAGACAGATACCGGTGAAGTGATCCGGATCTTTCCTCCGTACTGGAAGACCCACCCCAGAAAGGCGGGGCTCACGCTCACCCGGGTCTTAACATAGAAGCTGTCCGGTGTGCTCTTCCACAGATCCAGCCCGGATCCGAACCGGTCCCGGATGACATCCATCATCTCGTTGGCACATTCAAGTGTGACATCGGCCGGCTGTCCGATCTCCATATCGAACAAGCTGTCCGGATAATCCTCGATGTGAATCCCGCTCGGCAGTTTGTCACTCTTTTCTTCGATCGCCCTGGTCCTGCTCATGCAGTCAAGTCTTTCGCAGACGATTGAGTGACTGTCACTGCTGTAACCGATCACGTAAAACCGGTTGTCGCTGCAGGTAATGGCGACCGGCGTCATCTCTCTGAATTCGCCGTTGTCCCTGAGTGTCCTGTCTCCGTTCGGTTCGTATTTGTAATACTGGTACTCTATCTTATGCCCGTCCCCGATTGCTTCCGTGATCTGATCTATGCTGTAATAGAGCTGCTCATTGCCGCCCCCGCGGTTTCCCGCAAGGTGGACATGGGCCTTTAGTTTCTCCGCCTGGTGTTTCCCAAGAAGAGACAGCAGTTTGTCGATCAGTTTGGTTTTCTGCTCATAAGTGAGTGACACATTAGACGCCACACAGTCCGCAAGGATCTTGATCTCCGGAATCTCAAAGTCTCTGCTCCCTATGAAATAGGAATTGTAGTAGCTCTTTGTCGTCACAATATCGACCCCCTCTTTCATCAGGATCTCGATATCGTCCTTGACCGTCTTACGGCTGGCGTTTGCATCCTCCTTCTTCAGAAACTCAACCAGTTCGTTGGTAGTGGACTGATGTTCTTCATCAGTGTTTTCCATCAGATAACGATAGAGATGAATTAACCTCTGTTTATTTCGGATTGCGCTCATTCATTCCCCTCGCTGATAATAGTATGCCGGTTAAATCCCTCCACAACATTTTCTCCGGCCCCGAAGCCTCAGGATACAGACTTTCCGCTTGTATCCCCACATATTATAACAACTTTGTCGTTCCCATTCATTGAAAACTCTCCCGGAGGGCTTAGCTTGGTCGTTTTTTGGAACAATGCCTGTCAAAACATACAATTTTTTGACCTTTTCCGCAGATGTGGTATACTGGATTCGAATGTATATTCGATTTGCTCATTCTTCTTGGGGAGGAATCCATGAAAATCATTCATTGCAGCGACCTTCATCTTGACTCAGACCTCAGGTCAAAATACAGCGGGCCCGAAGCTTCCGAACGAAAGGCCGAGCTTCTTCATACGTTCCGGAGGCTGTGCCGGTGGGCGAAGGAATTTGACGCGGACGCGGTTCTGATCTGCGGAGACCTGTTTGACGTCGGGACTCCCTCGCCCTCAGCTGTGGCAGATGTCGAAGACCTGATCCTGTCAAACCAGAATATTCTCTTTTTCTGTCTTCGGGGGAACCACGACAGCGGCACAGTGCTTTTTAAGTCCCGGCGAAAGCCGGACAATCTGATCCTCTTTGGCGAGAACTGGTCGCAGTGGGAACTGACAGATGCCGGGGAGGGAGGACGAACCATCTGCATAGCGGGCAGAGAACCGGTGGCGCCGGCTTCTGACAGCGGGCAGGCATTTACCGCGCCGGAGCTTGACCCCTCCCATCTCAACATCGTCATGCTTCACGGTCAGGTCACAGACGGAAGGAGCGGCTCTGATCCGGAGACCGTCCCCCTCGGCCTTCTGCGGGGCATCGGAATCGATTATCTGGCGCTTGGGCATCTCCATCACTTCCGCGCCTTCTCCCTCGATGAGCGCGGCACGGCCGCCTACAGTGGCTGCCTCGAGGGCAGAGGTTTTGACGAGTGCGGAGAATGTGGATTTGTTCTCATCGACACAGGGGACTATAACACGAACCTGAAGATCCGCTTTATCCCTTTCGCGTCCCGAAGGCTCTACAGGGTTCCCTGCGACATCACCGGCTGTCTCTCTGACACAGAGGTCTATGAGAAGATCGGCGGCGCGCTCCGTACCTCCGGCTCCGGCGAGCGGGACCTTGTCCGTCTCGAACTGACCGGGAGCCTCGAGTACGGGTGCAGCCCCGATCCCGAGCTCATTAAGAAGGAATGGGGCGATTTTTTCCATTACTTTGAATACAAAGACTGCACGGAAGGCGTAATCCACAGTGAGGACTTTCTCTGTGACGCAACCCTCAAGGGGGAGTTTGTCCGAACGGTAAACGCCGCAGACGGTCTGAGCAAAGATGCGCGGATGCGCGTCCTTCGCTGCGGGCTCAGGGCTCTGTCAGGGAAATCACCCTTTTAAAACCGCACCGGCCTAAGAAGCACAAAAGATCAGGCCTTGAACGATAGGGGGTCAACATGAAACTTCTTTCCTGCCATATTGAAAACTTCGGCAAGCTGTCCGATTTCACATACCGGTTTGAGGACGGCCTCAACATGCTCTTTTCGGAAAACGGATGGGGAAAGTCCACGCTGGCCGCCTTTTTAGGCGTCATGTTCTACGGATTTGACGGTGAGAACAAGAGAACGGAGGAGAGCAATGAGCGCATGCGGTACCGCCCCTGGCAGGGCGGCACATACGGGGGCTCTGTGACTTTTGCCTGCCGGGACCGCACATACAGAATGCTGCGCGTGTTCGGAAGCCGGAAAAAGGACGATGTCTTCAGTCTCTTTGATGATGAGACCGGTCTTTCCAGCGACGCTTTTTCGGAGCGGATCGGGGAAGAGATCTTCGGGATCGACAGGGAGTCCTTCCGGCGCACTGTCTTTTGGTCGCAGCAGGACCACGAGACGGCTGCGACGACCCTGATCCAGGCCAAGATCGGCGACCTCACGGCGGAACAGGCCGACCTGCCGGCCTACGATACCGCCATGAAGCTTCTGCAGAAGCAGGCGGAGCGGCTAAGGCCCGACCGCGCCTCCGGACTGATCCGGAAAAATGAGGAGAGGCTTCGCACTCTCGAAGCCGATGAAGTGAGGCTCCCCCTGCTCACCGCGGAACTGGAAAAGGCCGGGCGCAGGGAGGCTGCTCTGGAATCGGAGCTCAGGGACATACGAAGGGAGAGAGAGGCGTTTGTGATCCGGGCAAGTGTTCTTCCGGACGCAGCCGGCCCAGACAGCCCGCGCGAAAGGCCCGACTCCGGGCTGATCCTTCTGAAAAGCCGCGAAGAAGCCTGTCGGAGCCGGATCCTCCTGCTCGGCGAAGAGAGCCGCCGGATTTCCCTGCGCGGCCGAAAGGAGCTCGCCCGGCTGAGGGAAGTCCGCCGGGCCCTCCGGGAGGAGAAAAAAGAAGAGGCGGATCAAAGAGAAAAGAAAAGAGCAGCCGCGCGCGCGGTCTCTTTCGTGTGCCTCGTCGCCTTGCTTGCAATCCTTATTTTGGTCATCGCGAAGGTCCTTCCCGTCTTCCTTCTTCCCGTCGCACTTCTCCCGGCCGCCGTCGGCGTCGCGTCTTTTGCAGGCCTTCTTCCGGACAGGGCCCAGGACTCCCCCGCTGCCGGACATCTGCGCGGCGAGGAGAAAGAGCTCCGCGCCTCTTTGGCGTCGCTCAGCACCCGTCTGGACCGGACCAAAGAGGAGCTGGAAAAAGAGAGAGCGCTCTACGCGGATCTGAGGGCCCAGGTCCGGAGGAAGCAGAAGGATCCGCACGCGAA
>DLYC01000247.1:0-2282 GCA_003447895.1 Lachnospiraceae bacterium
AATGGTGCCTGGCACCATTAAATTCGGGAATCTGCACCAGCACGATCGCCGCGAACATGACCACGCAGCCCAGAAGCTCCCGCGCGCTCATGCGCTCCCCCAGGAGCGCCGCCCCCGCGATCACCGCGAACACCGACTCCAGGCTCATAAGAAGCGACGCCACCGTCGGGTCCGTAAACTTCTGCGCCACGATCTGAAGCGTATAGCCCAGTCCGCCCGAAACGACGCCGCAGTACAGGATCGGAATCGCCGCCGACGCGATCTTGGCCGGCGTGGGATT
Source organism: Lachnospiraceae bacterium (assembly GCA_003447895.1). Taxonomy (GTDB): domain Bacteria; phylum Bacillota; class Clostridia; order Lachnospirales; family Lachnospiraceae; genus CAG-791. The sequence continues at coordinate 281 of DLYC01000247.1, forward strand.
CTCCAGAAGAAGCGCCGCCACACTTGACAGCGCCGTGCAGGTCACAAACTGGATCGCGGAGATCCGGATCGGGTTCCCGAGCCTGACAAAATAGTCACAGCACAGGATGTGTCCGCTGAACAGCACCGCGCAGATGCACACCAGCGTATCGCCCCGCGTAAGCCGAAACCCCTCAGTCATGCACAGAAGGTACATTCCCAGGACGCCGATCCCCACCGCGAGCCACACCGTCCACGGATTCTTTCTGCCAAAAAATACAAATCCGATCACCGGGACCAGCAGCATATACATCGCCGTGATAAACCCGGCTTTGCCCGCTGTCGTATAAACGACGCCCATCTGCTGGAAAATACTAGCCGCGGCCATAAATGTGCCGCAGCAGATTCCTCCGAGGATCGTGTTCTTTCTGTAGTCTCTTCTTTCTTCGGCGGTTCGGGCAGCCATCTCCTTGTTCCAGCCCGCCGCGGGCGTAAACGACACGGCCCCCACCGCCACGGCCGCCAGCGCCATTCGCGCCGCGTTAAACGTGATCGGTTCAATGCTCTCCATCCCGACGCACTGAAAAACAAAGGCGGTTCCCCAGATCGCAGCGGTAAAGATCAGGAGGACATTGCCGAGCATCTTCTGATTCTGCATCCTATTCATGCATTCAAAAGTTCCATAAATGCTTTTGTCTGTCCCAGCACATCGTTTCCGTAGACGGCGCTTCCCGCAACGATGAGATCCGCGCCCGCCTCAAGCACAATGTGCACGTTGTCCGTCTTGATCCCGCCGTCCACTTCAATCTTGAGAGCGGGATTTACTTTCTCCGCTTCCGCGCGGAGCTTCCGAATGCGCTCCGTGGAGACAGGCATATATTTCTGCCCTCCGAACCCGGGCTCCACCGTCATCACAAGGACCAGGTCCAGATCGGCAAGGAGCGGAAAAATTTCTTCCACCGGAGTCCTGGGTTTGATCGAAATGCCGGCCTTGCAGCCGAGCTCATGGATGCGGCCGATCATCTCCTTGGCCGCCGCGGCCGCGTCTTCCGCCGTCTTCCCCTCATCGCCGAGGTCCGCCGCGTAATAGGCGTCCTTGTAGGCCCCGTTTCCGCCCGGCATCACTTCATAGTGAAAAGTAATACTGTCCGCGCCACTCCTTGCAAAGGACTCAAAGTGTCTCTCGGGGTTGGTCACCATCAGATGGACGTCGATCACCTGGTCCGTCATCGGGCGAATGCATCGCACGACCGGCTCCCCGTAGGAAATTTCCGGCACAAAGTGCCCGTCCATCACATCAACATGTACATACGCCGCGCCGCCTTCCCTGGTCTCCAGGATCTGCTCTCTCAGCTTTCCGAAATCCGCAGACAGGATGGAAGGCGCAAGTTCGTTCTTTCGGTTCACACTCATGACTCTCTCCATATTTTGCTAATAACACGTCAAGGCCCGCACTGCGAGCCTTGAATATTGTCACCAATTCTGAAAAGAATGTCAAGAGATCAGTGCTTCATACTCCCTGAGCTTCTTTTGGGCCTCCGGGCTGATCGACCTGGGGACGGCAATCCGGATCTCCACATACTCATCTCCCTTTTTGGGCGACCTGCCCTCCGTGTGGATGCCTTTCTCCTTGAGCCTGATCTTGCTGCCCGACTGAATGCCCGCCGGGATCTTGCAGCTGACGCTCCCGTACAGGGTGGGAAGCATGGCCTCTCCGCCCAGAACGGCGGTCGTATAAGGGATTTGGGCATAGGTGAACAGGTCCAGCCCATCCCTTGTGTACTCGCTGTCGGGATCGATATGGATCTCGATCAAAAGATCGCCCTTCTTCCCGTCTGTCCCGGCCATTCCGCGCCCGCGCAGGCGGATCTTCTTGCCCTCTTCGATGCCGGCCGGGATCTTGACTTCCAGGGTCGTTATGCCTGCCTTCTTGCCTGTGGCGGCAGGGTCCTGAAGCTGGATCCTCTTTGTGGCGCCAAGGGCCGCGTCCCGGAAACTGACCGTCAGGGAGCTGGTCATGTCCA
>DLYC01000247.1:2436-11944 GCA_003447895.1 Lachnospiraceae bacterium
CCTCTCCCGAATCCGGACGTCCTGCCCGAGCCGCCGAACATATCGCCGAACATACTGCGGAAAAGGTCCTCCGCATCCTGGCCGCTGAAGTGGAAGCTCTGATAGCCGTTTCCGCCATTGCTGTAATACTGATACCCGCCGGGACCTCCCGCGCCGCCGGCCTGTCCGGCGCCGCTTCCGTCAAAGGCGGCATAGCCGTAAGTGTCGTAGAGTTTTCTCTTCTCGGGATCGCTCAGGATCGCATACGCTTCTCCGACATCCTTGAACTTCTTCTCAGCTTCCTTGTCTCCGGGGTTTGCGTCCGGGTGATACTTCTTGGCAAGCTTTCTGTAAGCTGACTTCAGCTTCTTATCGTCCGCGGTGCGGTCTACACCGAGAATTTCATATAAATCTTTCTTCATCTTTCATTCCTCCACTCTATAACATTCATCTGCCTGCGCGCGGTCTGTCCCCGCGCAGGCATCCACAATCCAAGTTATAATTGTTCTATCTTGAATATAACAGACGTTTCCTTGAAAGACAAGCTTTATGGTGCCAGGCACCATAAAATTTTTATAAACTTTATAAATTTTGAGTTTACGGTGCCTGGCACCATAAACCCGCCTGCCGCATGATCTCGGCCAGCGTGCGGTAGCGAAGACGCCCGTACACGATCTCCCGCCCACTCCCGCTGCGCAGGACAAACGCCCCCTTGTCGTGATCAAATCCCACGACATTTCTGATGGGCCTCACCACCTCGATCCCCTGATCATAGACATCGATCAGATAGCCGACCCCCGAATCCGTATAGCACAACGCATCCCGCTCCGGAAAGTACACCTGCGCACTCCCGGCCTCGCTCCGAAGAAGCCCCCTCGGCAGCTCCGCCTCACCAAGAAGCGCCCCGTCACACCCGTACAGCCGCACCTTATCCTGAAGCCCGACGAATATCCCCGCGCCATCCGGCAGCAGGCTCAGCGTCAAAATATCGCGCCCCACACTGACCTTCTTCACCCCCTCGGTTTCGATCTCAAAGCTCGTCCCGTCGCCGCAGATCCTGACCTCAATAATGCCGGGCGCGCGATCCGCCCCGGTGCCGGTCCCGGCACCTCCGCCTTCACCGGCTGCATCCGCCCCGGCACCGCCACCCGCACCATACTCCGTCCGAGTCACCCGGTCGTCCCCGGCCGCGGAGGCCAAGGCCGCTCCTTCCGCCTCCGCCATCACCTGATAGCTGTCATCCGAAAGGCCCCTTTCATAGCGGATCACCGTCCCATGCTCCGCCTCGCCCGTAATGTAAAAGCGCGACGCATCCGCGCACAGAACCGCCGTGCCCGCAGGGAAACTTCTCACGCCGCGGCACTCCTGCATGTCGAGCGTCTTGGGAAGATACAGGATCTCCCCGTTGTCCAGGACAAACCTGAGCGCGCCTCCTGCCTCATCGGCACCGGCTCCTCCGGATTCGCCCGCGTCGCCTCCGACTCCATCGCCTCTGGCCCCACCGGATCCAACTCCGCCTCCTGCCCAGCCTTCTCCAACCTCGTCCCAATACACGATCGCCGAATCCAGCTGCACTCTTCGAAGGCACCTGCCGTCCTCCTCCCCGAGGATCAGCACCGTATTCCCGACAGCCGCGACCACCGCGCTCACGCCGTCCAACCGCACGGGCCTGATCTGAGGCTCCCAAAGCCCCCGCAGGTCCGCATCCGTCTCCGCATAGCTCCAGACCTTCTCGCCGCTCCCGGCCTCATAGCAGCTGATCCGGAAATTCTTCGCCCCGATCCGGTCCGCGTAATGCACCTCATCCGCAGACTTCCGGACATTGACCGGTCCGTCATACTTGGCCGCCAGAACCCTTCCGCCGTCCGCAAACAGGACCTTCTCCGTCCTGTAAGACCCCCACGGATCAGCCTCCGAGAGCCCCCTCTCTGTCAAAATATCGTCCCCAAGGTCATAAATCCGCAGTACCATTTCCGCCCGGTCCGCCTGCCCCTTCGTCTCTGTACAAATGCAGGCTATATACCTTCCGTCATCAGACAGGTCACAGGCAAACCCGAACGGATTCTTCCGCTCCTTCGCTTCAAACGTATGCTCACCGCGAAGCGCCCCGTCCGCCAGATTCCTCTCCTCGATGACAATCTGTCCGCTTTGGCCGGAACGGAACAGAACATAGACACTTCCGCGCCCCGCGTGCACCAGGACCTGCCCGAACTCTTCTCCCTGCGCTTCCTTCTTCCAGATCACTTCCCCGCTCTCATATCCGAAGCAGACGATTTCGCGGTCGGACCACAGGATCAGCTGCCCGTCCTCTTCATTCAGGAGACTTCTCCCCTCGGTATACATCTGCTCCGCCAGCGCATACGCACTGTCAAGGGACGAGACCAGTCTGCGCTCAGCGGTATCAAAGACACTGACCTTCCGGTCTCCGATCATAAAAAGCCTTGTGCCGTCACTGTTCAAAAAACAGGCCTTCGGAGCGCTTCCCGTTATCTCCCTGAAGACGCCTGTCGGAACGATCGTGTCGGCGGCCTCCTCCGGCTGTACATACAGGTTCAGGCACTCGATCAGCAGTTTTTTCATCACTGACCGCCTGTGACAGCCTGTCTCTGTCAGCTCCAGAGAAGCCAGCGCGCTCTCTGCCGCCTTCCCGTACTCCTTTTTGTCATAAAAATCCTGCGCCTGCGCCGACAGAAGCTCTGCCTGTCTGTCCTTTTGCAGGTCCGCCTCCCTCTGCGCCTTCTGCGCGATCAGGCTCTCCTGCTCCGCGATCTGTCTCTGCTGCTCCGCGATCCGGTTCGCCTTCACCGCCGCATAGCCCAGAAAACCTGCGAGCGCACACAGCGCGACCGTCGCCGCGGCAAATCCCCGCTTCATTCTGTACAGGCGGTCACGCTGCCGGAGAGCCTCGTAGGTAGTATTCAGGATCGGGGCCGCGATCCGCAGTGTGACGTCCCCGCGGATCTTCCTCTCGATCTGCCGCCGCTCCTCCGCGGTCGAATCCGACTGCCGCCGCTCCTCCGCCCTCGCATCCGCCGCCAAAAGATTGTCCTCCGTAAGGCCGCTCTCCCTGAGCGCCTCCGGGAACACCTCCCCCGGCTCTCCCTCAAGAATCACCGCCAGGACTCTGGACGGATCATGGTGCGCAAGGAAGGTCCTGATCTCTTCTCCCACCCACCGGGACTCCCTCGCCCTTTTTGAGAGAAGGACGATCAGCCACTCGGAATTTGTGAGCGCCGCCTTGATGCTCTCCCCGTAGTCCGCGCAGGAGGACAGCTCCCCCGTATCGAGAAAGACCCTCCTGATCTTCCTCTCCCCGAAGGCCGAATCCCTGTACCGCTCCAGCGAATCGCGAAGCGCCAGGGCCGCCGCGTTCTCCTTTTCCCCGTGCGCGTAGCAGAGGAACGCGTCGAACTGCGCCGCTGTGAGAGGATCCGTATGGGGCGCCAGGAGCTTTCGCATCTCCTCCACATCCGCGAGCATCTCTCCTGCGGTCCCGTATCTCATGGCCGGGTCGTTTTGGAGCGCTTTGGCAAGAATGGCCTGCATCTTCGGGACCAGATGCCTCGGGCACCCCGTCTTTCTGACTGCGAAGGCCGGAATGAACCTTCCCGTCCTGTTCGCCGCAAGCTCCGCGGTCGTATATCTGTGCCCCGTTAAGAGAACGAGCAGGAGGCAGCCGATGCTGTAAAGATCCGCCTGCCTGCCGAGCCGCAGATGCCCGTCATTGTGATACAGGATCTCCGGCGCCGAGAACCCCCGGGTCGAGTAGATCACCCGGTCCGCGATCTCCGCGCAGAGCCCGTCCGGCAGCATGGGCCTTGCCGCGCCAAAATCGAGCAGCGTGATCATGTTGTCGCCCCGGTCCAGCACGCCCTTTATAAATACGTTTCCGTCCTGGACATCCAAGTGAAGATAGCCCGCCCTGTGGACCTCCTCCACCGCGAAAAGCACCTGCCGGATCACCTCAAAGGCCTCCCGGACATTCAGCCTTTTTCTGTCCCCGAGAGCCCTTCTAAGCGACTCCCCCTTGTCCGACAAGAGCTCCATGACCGAGATCTGATTGGACACCGGATGAAAGTCCCCTGAATCCAAGCTCTCTGAATCAATGGCCCCGGAATCCAAGCCCTCTGAATCCAAGCCCTCTGAATCCAAGCCTTCTGATTTGTCAAAAGACAGCTCCACTTGAGAATACGCCTCGATGATCGGGGTCAGGCGGAAGGCCTTTTGATAGATCTTCCCCGAGATCTCCCCTTCCTCCCTCTGCATGCTCTTGAGTCTCTCCAGATAGCGGGCCGCCTCGGTCCCCCCGCCGGACGGACAGATCTCCCCCGCGCCGTTTCTCTGAAATTCAAATCGCCCAGAGTCCGGATAGCACTCCTTCACGGCATACCGTATAGGGCTCGTCCGATAGCCGCCTTTGTCCGGCAAACTGCGGAGAGCGGGGTAGAGAATGCTCCCCCCGCCTTCCCCGATCGGCTCGCCGGTGATCGTATAGATGATATTCCCGGAAACCCTGATCCGCGTTCCCGGCTTTAAGTAATCCCGCATAGGTCCTTCCTTCATCCCAAATGATCGTGACGATTTAAGCATATCAGATTGCCGTTTTTTTTAGTATATCCAATATTTTGGCAGGGTCTCTGTCCTCCCTTCGCCAGCGCGTGCCTGCCTCCACGGCGAGGATCAGGCGCTCCCTCTCCTCCGCGCCAAGGCTCCCGCACAGGCCGCTCCCGGACCGGATTGCCCTCTTCCAGTCCCTGTACAGCTGAAAGCTTCCGGGCGCTCTCTGCCCGCTGACCCGCTCGTACCAGACCGCCATGACGGTATAGAGACCGGACCGCGCGTCCGCCTCATACTTCTCCCCCCGAAGGTGGGCTTTTCTCAATTCGGGCGGAAGGCGGGGATCGTGCCAGCCGTAAGAAGCCGGCTCGCGGGCCTCTCCGCTTTTGAGGGGAGCACCGGCTTCCCCGGAAGTCTTCCGGCCGGTCGCCGGGTCCTCCGTTTTGAGGGCCAAAGCGAGAATGTCTTTCACGATTTCGTCCATAATGCTGCCCATGCGGGCCTCCTTCCTCAATTGATTTTCCTCCGCATCCTATTTACAATGAAATAGGATATGTAAGAGCGGCAAAAGGAGCCTTCAAGATGGATCTGTCAAAATATACCACTTCTCAAACCGCCTGGAGCGGGATTTATCAATACGCGTCGGAGCATCCTGACCTGTTCGGGGGCCGGCTCCCGAATCCGCTGTCTGAAGACGGCCTCCTCAAGATGATCAAAAAACAGGGCGCCGAAGTGCTCTCTCCCAAAGAGTACGATACTTTCCGAAAATCGGTCACATCCGTCCGAAAGGGGAAGATCCGGTATATGACCAGGGAAAACCTCTACCGGCTGTTTTTTGTCATGGGCCTGGATTCGGATACCAAGGCGCAGGACCTCCTCATGAATTACCTCCACCAGAGCGAATTGTCCGCCCGCTCCCTCGACGAATTCATCGTGATCGCCGCCCTGAAGATCGGCCTTACGTGGGAGGAGACCCGCGCGGCGAGACTTCGGTACGCGGAGCGGATCGCCGCCCAGCCGCTTTCCCCTTCCGGAATTTCCGAGGGCCAGACGGCGGAAGTCTACTACAAAGTCATCCATGACCGGATCCGCTCCCTCGGGGATCTCTACGACTACCTCGATGCCGACGAGAACCTGGACTTCTTCGCCAGGACCTGCAATACGCAGTACCTGGCTCTGTTCAGCGATGTGGAGCTGGAAGTGATCTATAACGCGGGGCCGGAGGAGAAGATCCGCCTCTATTCGGATTTCGGCTCCCTCGAGAGGGAGACCATGAGGGACTATTACGACTCCCTGTTCGGAATGACGGGAAACGCCGGACCCGGCGGTAAAGCGGGATCCGGCGACGGACTGTCGGAAGCGGAGATCCTGTCGCTTGCCGGCCTTTTTGATAATGTCTTTATGAGCTACGACAATTTCTGCCTGCTGGTTCAGAGAAAGCGGCCTGTCAATGTCTCTTCGGGTACTTTCCTTCTGGGCCTCTTCGGAAAACTCCTGACTGAGGATGAGGATTCCTCCGAGGATTTCTATGTGAATTTCCTGGATCCCGAAGAGTTTACCGGCGTGATCAATGATATCCTGGTATATTTTGGCTTTCCGGTGCTCAGTCCCGAGCTCGACCCGTTTGAGCGCCTGGTCATGGACACCTATACGGAGTGCCTGGCGGCCCATTCCGGAGACCGTGCCGCGAAGATCTCCAACTCGGAATTCGCGCAGATCTTTACGGACAGTCTCCGGGAAAATCTAAGGCTCCTGGCCCGGCGGGAGGGGTAAGCCGGTCTGTCTTTTGGCCAGAATTCCTCTTACCTGTAGGTGTGGGTCTGTCTTTTGGCCAAAATCCGGCTTACCTGTAGGTGTTGAAATTCAGGATCCCGTCCATGCGGTTCCGGAGTGTAACTTCCTGGCGGGTCTGATCGGTGTTGAACTTTATGAGTTCGGCGTTGTAACTCAGCTTCTCGAGCTGCGCGTTTGTGACTGCCGCGTTGGCCGAAAGGGCACTAAGCCGATCGTTCATGGCCCATGCCGCACCGTTCAGGACATCCAGCTGGCGGTTGGACTCCTTCAGGGTGGTGTAGAGCATGTACTGGTTTCCCTTGATCGATTCGAGCTGGCTGCCGATCCTGTCAAGCCTTGTGATGATCTTGTCGAGCCTCGACTCCATGTTGTAGAGGTTGTAGGCGCCCTCGTGCCCCTCGAGACTGCTGCAGCGGTTGGACTGCAGATAGTCATAGAAGGAAGTCACTGCCACAAGATTTCTGTAGGAGGGATAAATGACGTTGCAGCTGTAGGCGCGCTCCAGGTCTCTCTCCATGTCTCTCACCTTTGCCTGCATCTCACTGAGCCTTCTCCTCAGGATCTGGGCCATCTGCTTCTGGGCGGCCGCGTTTTTCACGTTTTTGTCGTGCGCGTTCAGCGCGTTTTTGTAATATGCCTGCTCCCGGCTGTTGTTCTCGTCGATCTTCTTGTTCTGTGTATCAATGTCACTTCCGGTCGAAAGGAGCCATAAAGCGATGAGTCCGTAGAAGATTCCTGCGAAAATGCCTCCGCCGCCGAGGAAAGAGATCGCGGAAAACAGGGCGCTGATTCCTCCGATCAGCATGCAGATCCCGCCTCCGAATTTTCTGTCGGCCTTCTTGGGCGCGCGGGGTGCGGGTGCCACATAGGGGTTCGACAGTGCTGCGATCCGGTTTTCCACCTGCGCTACAGCGGCCTTCTGCCGGTACAGGTTCTGCTCCATCGCACAGATAACGCTCATGTAATTCTTCAGTCCTTGTCCTCTCAATACTAAATCTGCCATGATAAAACCTCCTCATTTAAAACTTGTCGTTTTATGTCGTTTCTTTTGATGGTTTTATCCTAACATCGCCGTTTTCCAAATCCGGGCTGCGTTTCCAAAATGAGTCAGGGGGACAGTCCCCCTGACTCACGCTCGTGCGGCGGCCTCGCCATAATGTTTTATATACTTCATTGAGCCTTCTCGTAAAGCTCCTTCAGCAGCGACTCCGACATGGAGCCCGCCTGGTTATACACGATCTCACCCTTTCGGTTGAGGATGACGGTATGCGGCAGCATGGACGGCGACGCCCCTGACAGGTTGTAGAGACGGTCGTCCATGTCATCAATCGCGCACGGAAGCGTGATCCCCTTTTTCTGCAGGAATTCGGGGACGTCCTCGAGAGGATCCGACGCGTGGATAATGATCATGGACACGTCGTCCGGATGTGCCTCCACGAAGCTCTGGAAGATCGGCATCTCCTGGACGCAGGGCCCGCAGTAGGTGGCCCACATGTTGAGGATGACGACTTTGCCCCGCTGGTCCGCCAGGTGGAAGGTGGATCCGTCGAGCAGTTCCGCCGTAAAGTCTGCCATCTGCTCTCCGACTGCCATTCCGATCGGCGCCGCGCTCACATAGGCATCCTGCCCGCCGCTCTCCTGCGCGGACTGGGCCTGCGCGCCCGACTTTCTGACGGAAGGATCGAGCACATTGAACCACAGCAGGGCAAAGCACAGGACGCCCAGGGCGATTCCCCCTGCGACTTTACTGTATTTTGACCGCTTCTGTGCGGAATCGGGCTGATCGTCGGCACATCCGCAGGCGGGCGCTATGATCGTGCGCGTCCCCGCCTTGAGCGACAGGGCGTTCTGATTGCAGGCCTGCATGCATCTTGCGCAGTTGATGCACTCGTGGTCGCCGACGTGCCGGACGTCCATGTGACAGCTCCGCACGCAGGAGCCGCACCCGTTGCAGCGGTTCTCGTCGACCTTCACGCTGACAAGGGCCAGCTTGTTGAACAGGCCGTAGATCGCGCCGAGCGGGCAGATAAAGCGGCAGAAGGACCGGTAGCAAAAGATACACGCTGTCCCGATGATCATCATGATCACGAACTTTCGCGTGAACAGGATTTTGAGCATGGAAAAATAAGTGGTGTTATTGGGATTTGCCAGAAGTCCCATGGCTCCCTCGAAGGTGCCCGCCGGGCAGATGTACTTGCAAAAGCCCGGGACCGCCAGGTCGTGCCGGATTCCGTACCACATCGGAATGGCGACGACAAAAACCGCGAGGATCACATACTTGAGATAGGACAGAGCCCTCGTGACCCGGCTTTTTTTGATCTTGGGGGTCGGAATCTTGTGAAGAAGCTCCTGGAGGAGACCGAGCGGACAGAGCCAGCCGCAGATTGTTCTTCCGAGTGAGAGCCCGAAGATCATAATGATGCCCAGGACATACCAGCCGGCGCGGTGTCCGGAATAGGCGAGTGCGTTCTGAATGGAGCCAAGAGGGCAGGCGCCGACAGCGCCCGGGCAGGAATAGCAGTTAAATCCGGGAACGCAGACGGCCTTGGCCTTACCCTGATAGATCTCTCCGTCGATAAAGCCTCTCAGGTGGGCGTTATAGAGCAATGCGCTGTAAAGCTGTATGAGTTTTCTCTTCGAAGGGCGGTGGGTTTCCCACCATGACATTGTATTAGTATTCGTATTATCCAAGGCCGAAACACTCTGTACATATTCTGATAGCTTTGACAAGGACATCCTTCATACTTCCGTTCAGGATTCCCATTCCGATAAAGCAGACGGCGGCGATCATGAGGACGCGCCGGATCAGGACCCGCCTCCGGGCGGTCTCGGGGGGTGTATTGTACAGCCTCGAATCCCGCCTTACGGCGTCCGGATCTTTGGATGTGCCGGCTTCCTTCTCCTCTTTGATCCTGGCCGATGCCGCTTCCGACTCCCGCTGCATGCTCTTCCCCCGGAGCACCGTGGTGATGGCCAGGGAAGCGAGTCCGATGACGATCCACGGGGCAATGAAGGTGACCAGGGCGATCAGGCTGCTGTCAAGGCCCGCCGCATCTGTCTCGGCGAAATGGGCTCCGTTCGTTACATAGATCAGAATGGGGATCATACAGACGGCGAAGCCTGTCCAGCCTGCGATCAGGAGCTTTTTCTGCATGGCTCTCTCTTTTGCCATCTCTTC
>DLYC01000013.1 GCA_003447895.1 Lachnospiraceae bacterium
AGGTCCTACAGCATCGACAGGAAATGACCAGACACCGGGGCAGACGCCAACAGGCAAGATTCGATAAAGGAAAGAAAGATGACTGACAACAGAATACGGAATGCAGGCAGGGTGATCCTGTTCTGCATTCTTTTTCTTGTGCTTCTGACGGTGTTTTCGGCGGCCGTGAATCCGACAAAGTGGTTTGACGACAAGAGGATTCAGGACAGAAACGCAAGAATCACGCAGATGATGGAGCAGAGAGAGGGCTCCATCGATATTTTGAACCTGGGGGACAGTTTGAGCCAATCGGCCTTCACACCGATGGAGCTCTGGCGGCAGAAGGGATATACGTCTTTCAACGTCGGAATGGACGGGATCCTGATGCCGGAAGCGTATTACGCGCTGAAGGAGGCGTGTGCGGATCAGAACCCCCGGTACCTGCTCATGGAGGCGCTCCCGCTGTTCAGGCTTCCGGTCAATAATGACATGCAGATCCTGATCTCGCAGCCGCTTTATCACCGGTTTGCCTTTCTCAAATACCACAGTTTGTGGAAAACACTTGTGGAAGGGAGGGGCGTCCGCATTTACCACAAGGGATATCTGATCAACCGAATTAAAAACGATTTTGAGTTCGACCCGGCCTATCTGGATCAGGAGCTGAAGGAGGACAAACTGACGGAGATCCCGGAATTTAATCGCTGCTGGTTTGAGAGGATCCAAAGATACTGTGACGGGCAGGGAATTCAGATCATCCTGTACAGCCTGCCTTCCCCCCACAATTACAATTGGAAAAGAGTCAGGAGTATTGAGGCGCTGGCAGAGGAAACAGGGGTTCCGTATATGGATCTTAGCAGCAGGGCGAAAGAGATCGGGATCCGGAAAACGGGGGATTTCAGCGACAGGGGCGATCACCTGAACCTGGACGGTGCCGTCAAGGTGACGGACACGTTCGGAGAGTATTTGTCGGAGGCGGGAGAGCTCTCCGACCACAGACCGGATGCGGCGTACAGCGATTGGAACGAAGAACTGGGTGAATATGACAAGCTGGTCGAACAGATGGAAGGCATAAGCTTCTATCATGTGCAGCAGGAGCAGAAAAAGTGAGCCTTGCAGAAGTTTTGTGCAGAAAGGAAGAAGCGATGAAAAGCAGTGAACTCAACGGGGAACTTACGCTGTCCTATCCGGACGGATTTCATGTGATGACGGAGGAAGAGCTCAGAAAGCACAAATTTTTTGAAGGGGCGCCGGGCTTCAGCATCGAAGATCCGGACAGGCACATGATCCTCTCCGTCTCCTGGAGGCAGGCCAATCCCTTTGTGGCAATGCTCGCGGGAACGGCCGACGTCGCGCGGAACATGGAGGCCAGGATCCGAAAACCCATGACGAAGTTTAGCTATAAGTCCGAAGGATTCCTGAAACGGGAGATCGGCGGCAGGGAGGCCGACGGCTTCCGGTATTCCTACGAGGTGCAGGGAATCGGGATGTCCGGGGAGAGCCTCTCTGTCAAGAACGGCAGCTGCTTCTATTATATCCACAGCTACTACCGCACAGCCCTCAAAGAGGAGAGCCTGGCTGTCCTGGATGAGATTTTCCAAAACGCGGGCTGGAAGGAAGAGGGCTAAGTTCGCGCAGCCCGCCGTGAGAGTCGGAAATCCGACAGACGAATCCGGCGGCTGAACTCGGCGGACGAAAGACGGAGACCAGCCGTGATTGAAGCCAAAACATAGCAAGGAAGGCGCAAAATGCCCCCGGCAGGATCCTGAGTAACCACAATGTGTTACCGGGACCTGTCCGGGGGCTCTTTCATTTGTGTCAAGGACCGGAGGCCTGTGTCTTTTGGGGAAAACCCGGGTGACAGAGGGCGCCCTGCCTCAGGACGGCGATGCCGATCCGGCAGTCCTTACCTTCTGCTCTTGTCGTAAGGAATTCCTTCCGCCTTCGGCGCCCTGGAGTTCTTGGATGTGAAGGCCAGGACGATCAGGGAGATCACATAGGGCATCATGTTGTAGATGGAGCCCGGGATCTTGAGCGCGGCAAGGAAGGGGAAACCGCTGTAGACGTTGGACAGCGCGCGGAAGAATCCGAAAAGGAGCGCTGCAAGCGCAATGTTGAGAGGTTTCCACTGGCCGAAGATCATAACGGCGAGAGCCAGGAAACCAAAGCCGGCAACACCGGTCTCAAACTTCCACTCGGAGACGCCGGCCGTGATGTAGACGATGCCGCCAAGTCCGCCCAGAAGGCCGGAGATGAGGACGCCCGCCCAGCGCATTTTTCTGACGCTGATACCGACAGAGTCCGCTGCCTGAGGGTGCTCGCCGCATGCCATGAGGCGAAGGCCGAAGCGCGTCCTGTAGAGGACGAAGTTGGAGACGAACAGTAAGAGGATCGCCACCAGCATGAACCAGTTGAACTGGAAGCCGCCGACGTTGACGATGAGGGCCTTCTTGGCCTGCACATACTGGACCGTGGAGGAGACGTTATCGGGGTTCTCCGCGATGTTGATGGACTTTACGATTACTGTTGCAAGTGCGGCGGCCAGCATGTTCATAGCGGTTCCGACCAGTGTCTGGTCCGCACTGAAGTTGATACCCGCAACGCCAAGGAGCGTGGAGTAGAGAAGGCCGACCAGCATCGAAACCAGGATGACCGACAGGACAATGACGACGGCAGGAGTACCGCCGGGAAGGTACTTCATGACCAGCGCGCCGCCGAGGGAGCCCATGACCATGATCCCCTCCAGTCCGAGGTTGATCACGCCGGAGTGCTCGGAGAAACAGCCGCCGAGCGCGACCAGCATCAGGACAGACGCAAATATCAGTGTGTACTGAATGAGCAGGATCATTTCTCTTCGCCTCCTTTCGCAGATTTCTGAGGATCTTCTTTGCCGCTTCCGGCGGCAGATGCTGTCGTGAGCGGAACATCGTTGCTGTTGGAATCACCTGCATTTTTGGGAAGATGCATTGTGATGAAGTAGCGGAAGAAAGCGACGAAACCGCAGAGGTAGATGATGATCGCGGAGATCAGATCGGAGATCTGCGCCGGGAACACCGCTTTGTCCAGATAGGAACCGCCGCTCGTAATGTGCTGTATGAAATACGAGGAGAAGATGGTTCCGATCGGGTGAAGGCCTCCGAGGAAGGTGGCCGCGATGCCGTTGAATCCCATGCCGGGCACGGAGGACTGGGTGACGCTCCACTGCTCATAGCCTGTCAGGAACAGGAAGGCTGCACCGAGACCGGCGAGGGCGCCGCCGATGGCCAGCGTCAGGATCGTGTTGGTCTTTTCCTTCATGCCGCTGTATTTGGCCGCCTCTTTGTTGAGACCGGTCGCGCGAAGTTCGTAGCCGAAGACGGTCTTATTGAGGATGACCCAGATCAGGACGGCGATCAGGACGGAGAGCGGGATCGCGATCGTGACATACTTGTTGTTTCCGAACAGCGCTCCCAGCCCCAGAGTGGGAAGGAGAGCGGACGGATTGAGGGAAGAGACGGACTGCGTATAAGGGCTCGCCGTCTCTTTGACTACGGAGAGCGACATATTCACGGTATAGAGGCTGATCCAGTTGAGCATGATGCCGGAGATGACCTCGTTGACGTTTCTGTACGCCTTGAGGACACCGACGGCCGCGCCCATGATCGCGCCGGCGACCATGGCGAGGATCAGGCATACCGGCCAGGGCATCTTCCACACAAGGGCGGCGTAAAGGCTGAGCCCAGCGCCTGCCACATACTGACCGGCCGCGCCGATATTGAACAGACCTGCCGAGTAGCAGAACTGAACGGAGAGGGCGCACATCAGAAGCGGCGCTGTTTTGACCAGGGTGTTGCCGAGATATTTCATGGCAGCCTTCCCGCTTCCGTAGGTCAGATAGTTTTTCAAAATAGTGACGATCGCTTCGGTCGCCTTGGCCGGGTTGATGATCAGAAGAACGATGTAGCCGATCAAAAGGCCTGCGACAATACAAACGAGAGAGGCCAAAAGCGTCTGGAATCCGCTTTGGGCCAGGAGTGATTTTTTATTCTTCTTCATGCCGTATGTGTCTCCTTCCGCGCGCCTGCCATATACAGACCGAGCTCTTCTCTGCTGGTCTTTTTGGGATCGAATTCACCGACGATCTCGCCTTCGAACATCACAAGGATGCGGTCCGGGACGCCGAGAACTTCCTCCAGCTCGAGGGAGACCAGAAGGACTGCCTTTCCGGCGTCTCTCTGGGCGATCAGCTGTCTGTGTATGTATTCAATAGCACCAACGTCGAGTCCGCGGGTCGGCTGTACGGCGATCAGGAGCTCGGGGTTCTTCTCCAGCTCGCGGGCGATGATGGCCTTCTGCTGGTTTCCGCCGGACATGGAGCGAACGATCGTGACCGGGCCCTCGCCGCTTCTTACGTCGAACCGGTCGATCAGCTTCTCCGAGAAGGAGCGGATCTGGGGTCTCTTGAGAAAGCCTGTGCGCTCAGAGAAGTCGGGCGAGAAGTATCTCTGGAGGATCATGTTGTACTCCAGGGAGTAGTCCAGGACAAGACCATGTTTGTGGCGGTCCTCCGGGATGTGGCTGATTCCGCTGACAGAGCGCTCGCGGATCGAGGCCTTGGTGATGTCTTTCCCTTTTAAAGTGATCGTTCCGGAGGAGAGAGGCTCGAGGCCGGAGAGTCCGTATACGAGCTCCGACTGCCCGTTTCCGTCGATTCCGGCTATGCAGACGATCTCGCCTGCGCGGACGGTGAAGCTGACGTCGTTGACAGCGGGCTTTGTGCCCCGCTTGGAAGCGACGGACATATGCTCTACGCGAAGGATCTCTTCACCGGGATGGGCAGGCGTCTTGTCGACCTTGAGGCTGACGTCGCGGCCGACCATCATGCGGCTCAGTTCCTCCTGAGAGGTGTTCCTGATGTCGACTGTTCCGATATACTTGCCGCGGCGAAGAACGCTGCAGCGGTCCGCGACGGCCATGATCTCAGCCAGCTTGTGGGAGATGAACAGGATGGATTTGCCCTCTTTGGAGAGATTCTTCATGATCACCATGAGTTCGTCGATCTCTGCGGGCGTGAGCACCGCGGTGGGCTCGTCGAAAATGAGGATCTCATTGTCTCTGTAGAGCATCTTGAGGATCTCTGTACGCTGCTGCATACCGACCGTAATATCCTCTATTTTGGCATCGAGGTCGACCTTCAGTCCGTATTTGTCGGACAGCGCCTGTACCTTCCTGCGGGCCTCTTCTTTCTGCAGGACGCCGTATTTGGTCGTCTCGGCACCCAGGATGATGTTGTCGAGAACGGTGAAGCACTGCACGAGCATAAAGTGCTGGTGCACCATTCCGATGCCCAGATCATTGGCATCGTTGGGATTGTTGATCTTTACCTCTTTCCCGTCCTTCTTGATGACGCCCTCCTCGGGCTGGTACATGCCGAACAGCACGGACATCAGAGTAGACTTCCCCGCGCCGTTTTCCCCGAGCAGCGCGTGGATCTCGCCCTTCCTCAATTGCAGAGTGATGTTGTCATTTGCAATGATTCCGGGGAAACGCTTTGTGATGTTCAGCATTTCAATTGCGTATTCGGACAAAATGGATTCCCCCCTTCCTTTCAGGGTGCGCACACCCTAAGATTTGTCTGATCACTCACATGGAAATTATTCAGAACTTCACGTCCCAAAGGCTTCGCGCTCGGGACTGTGAGGGCGCAGAATAATCACTTATATTTTATCAATTAATAAAAAGAAAGGGAACAGCATAATTGCTGTTCCCTTAAAGGATTCTCTGTCTGAACCTGTGCTTCCTGAGGGATTACTTGATGTTGCCCTGGAAGTTGATGGTTACGGTGTCAGCTGCGGGCTGCTCAGCGGATGCATCGACAGTGACTGTGACGGAGCCGTCAGCCAGGCCCTTGACCAGTGCCTTGTAGTCATCCTGTGTGAAGCCGTCGTTCCAAACGGTGGTATCCATGGGGATCTGTACATAGTTGAGTGTCGGATCGTCGCCGGAAACGATACCCAGAGACTGGATCTGGCCCTTGTAGGAATCCCATTCGCCGTTCATGATCGCGGTGAGAAGTGTGTTGACGGTTGCGCCAAGACCCTTCATAGCGCTGGTGATGGTCATGCCTTCTCCGTACTGTCCGTCAACGAGAGCCTTCTGGTCGACGTCGACGCCGATGAACTTGCCGTTCTCTTTGGCTGCCGCCTCAGCTGCGGAAGTGTAGATGCCGCCGCCGCATGCGAAGACGACCTCTGTGCCGCCCTTGTACCATGTATCCATCGCTGCTGTGATATCAGCATCGCCGAAGAACTGGTTTCCGTATGCGTAGTTGATCGCTACATCAGTGAGCCCCATTTCCTTCGCTGCGTCGTTGGCGCCTGCCACGAAGCCGTAGCCGTAACGGATAACTGCGGGAACTGCCATGCCGCCGAGGAAGCCGAGCTTCTTGTAGCCCATCTTCACTGCTGCGTAACCGGCCATGTAACCGGAGATCTGCTCTTCGTAAACAGCGCTGTAAACGTTGTCCTGGGAGTAGGTCTCTGTGCCTGCCGCTGTGCAGAGGTCATATTCGGAGACGTCCAGAGCTACGAACTTGGTGTCTGTGTAGGTCTCAGCGGACTCTACGATCGCCTCAGCGAATGCGTAGCCGGGAAGGACCAGAACGTTGTAGCCGTCTGCTACAGCCTTGTCGATCATGGCGACACGGTCTGCCGTGGAGTCGCCTTCGGGCTTGTAGTATGTGAAATCAATGTTGTTGGCCTCTGCGAATGCCTTGCAGGCCTCATAGGTGGTCTGGTTGAAGGACTGGTCGGTGATATCGCCGTAGTCGGTTACCATCGCGACCTTCATGTCGCTTGCTGCCGCGTCACCGGAACCTGACTCTGCGCTGCCGGTGCTGCCCGCGCTGCTTCCGCCGCCGCAGGCAAGGAGCGAAACTGCCGTCACTGCTGCTACGAGAACAGCTAACAATCTCTTTTTCATAAAACGTATCCTCCTTTATCCATATGGATATGAACTTGTAAAAGTATCGATATTATTATAGATGGATTGAGCACAAATGTCGATAGGAAGGGAAAAAGGGCAGGCTGTAAAATTTTACTGAAATAAGGATTCGATTTTTTTCAACTAATTGGAATGTTTTTTGCAGGATATATAACACTAACCAGGCAAAATAGTGTAAAATTTAACAAAGAAGCGGTCAAAGTAAGACGATATTTTGTTAGTGATTACTAACTGCCAAATCAAAGTGAAACCGTCAATCGAAACCAGCAATTGAAACCATCAACTGTAACCGGAAAGGAGAAGGGAATCGATGGCTAACGCAGCTTTTCGGGGAACCCCCAAACAGGAGCGAGAGCTTCGAAAGTTTATCAGGCAGCACAAAGACCAGCCCGGGGCGATGATGCCGGTGCTTCAGGAAGCACAGGGCATCTACGGGTATCTGCCGAGAGAAGTACAGGAGATCATCGCGGAGGAGATGAACGTACCGCTCTCTCAGGTTTTTGGCGTAGCGACGTTTTACTCACAGTTCACACTGACACCGAAGGGCGAGCATACGGTCAGCGTATGTCTCGGAACAGCCTGCTATGTCAAGGGCGCCGATAAGATCCTTACGGCAATTGAGGAGCGGCTCGGCATCAAGGCAGGCGAATGTACGCCGGACGGCTTTTTCTCCATCGACAGCTGCAGGTGCCTCGGCGCATGCGGACTTGCTCCCGTCATGACGGTCGACGGCGAAGTTTACGGAAAATGTACACCGGAATCCGCAGTGAAGATCATCGATAGTTACTATGAGGAGGTGTAAGCCATGGCAATGACAATTGAGAGGCTCACAGAGATCAAAGAAAAGAACAGAGAGCTGGTCATGGTCCGCAGGCTCGTCGCTTCCAAGGCGGAAGAGATGGCAAAGCATACCGCCTACCGCAAACAGATCCTGGTCTGCGGCGGTACCGGATGTACGTCCTCCGGAAGCCACAAGGTTGTGGAAGCGCTTGAGAATGAGGTCAAAGAGAAGGGCCTGACGGATGTCCTGATCGTAAAGACCGGATGTTTCGGCCTTTGCGCGCTGGGACCGGTCGTCATCGTCTATCCCGAGGGCGCGTTCTATTCCCAGACGACGCCGGAAGGCGCAAAGCGCATCATTGACGAGCACATAATCAAGGGATCCATCTGCAAGGACCTTCTGTATCCCGAGACTGTACACGAGGACGGAGAGATCCTGCCTCTTAGCCAGACCAATTTCTACGCGAAGCAGATGCGTATCGCGCTCAGAAACTGCGGCGTGATCGATCCCGAGAACGTTGAGGAGTATATCGCGCTGGACGGATATCAGGCACTCTACAAGGTGCTTACGTCCATGACGCAGGACCAGGTCATCGACACGATCCTGGCTTCCGGCCTTCGCGGAAGAGGCGGCGCGGGCTTCCCCACAGGAAGAAAGTGGGCGTTTTGTAAATCGACACAGTCCAAGGTCAAATATGTCTGCTGCAACGCGGACGAGGGCGACCCGGGCGCGTTCATGGACCGCTCCATTCTGGAAGGCGATCCTCACGCGGTCCTTGAGGCCATGGCGATCGCGGGCTATGCGATCGGCGCGAGCCAGGGTTATGTCTATGTGCGCGCGGAGTATCCCATCGCAGTCCAGCGTCTGGAGATCGCGATCAAACAGGCGAGAGAGTACGGTCTTCTCGGAAAGAAGATCTTCGGGACGGACTTCAGCTTCGACGTAGAGATCCGCCTGGGCGCAGGCGCTTTCGTCTGCGGCGAGGAGACAGCGCTTATGACCTCCATCGAGGGCAAGCGCGGCGAGCCCCGTCCGAGGCCGCCGTTCCCGGCTGTCAAGGGTCTGTTCGGAAAGCCCACTGTTCTCAACAACGTGGAGACTTATGCAAACGTAGCGCAGATCATCCGCAAGGGTCCGGAGTGGTATTCCTCCATCGGAACGGAGACCTCCAAGGGTACCAAGGTGTTCGCGCTCGGCGGAAAGATCACAAACGTCGGCCTCGTGGAAGTTCCCATGGGGACAACGCTCCGCGAGATCATCGAGGAGATCGGCGGCGGCATCCCGAACGGAAAGAAGTTCAAGGCGGCCCAGACCGGCGGACCTTCCGGCGGATGTATCCCGTCTGTCCATATTGACACACCGATCGACTATGAGAGCCTTCAGCGGATCGGTTCCATGATGGGATCCGGCGGACTGATCATCATGGATGAAGACACCTGCATGGTCGATATCGCCAAGTTCTATCTGGAATTTACCTGCGAGGAGTCCTGCGGCAAATGTTCACCCTGCCGAATCGGCACCAAGCGTCTCCTGCACATGCTCGACGACATCACAAAAGGAAACGCGACGATGGAAGAACTCGACAAGATCGAGGAGCTGGCGGCGCACATGAAGGTCTCCTGCCTCTGCGCACTGGGCCAGACCGCTTCCAACCCCGTAGTCTCTACACTCCGCTATTTCCGTGAGGAGTATGTGGAGCATATCCAGGACAAGAGATGCGCGGCCAAGAAGTGCAAGGATCTGCTCCACTATGTGATCGATCCCGAGAAGTGCAAAGGCTGTACACTCTGCTCCAGAAACTGCCCTGTCGGCGCGATCACCGGCAAGGTCAAGGAGCCGCATCACATTGACAAGGATGTCTGCATCAAGTGCGGTCTCTGCAACCAGAACTGCAAGTTCGGTGCTGTCTACTTAGACTAAGGAGGGATCAGACGTGAAGAAAATGATTAATCTCAAGATCAACAATATTCCGGTCACGGCTCCGGAGGGCACGACAGTCCTTCAGGCGGCCAAGATGGCAAATATCGAGATCCCTTCGCTTTGCTATCTCAAGGACATCAACTGCATCGGCGCCTGCCGTGTCTGTGTAGTTGAGATCAAGGGAAGACGCGGACTCACCGCCGCCTGTACGTATCCCATAGAGGAAGGCCTGGAGGTTCTGACCAACACGGCCACCGTACGCGCGTCCAGAAAGACAACGATCGAGCTGATCCTGTCCACACACCACAAGAAATGTCTCTCCTGCGTGAGAGGAAACCACTGCGAGCTTCAGAAGCTGGCCTATGACTACGGCATTGATGAAGACCACTTCAAAGATGACGAGCCCAAATATGAGATCGACGACTCCACCCCTTATGTTGTCCGTGACAACAACAAGTGCATCCAGTGCCTCCGCTGCGTATCGACCTGCAACAATGTGCAGGGAATCGGTGCCATCGGCCAGATCCGCCGCGGATTTGACGTCCGTGTCGGCTCTCCCTTCGACCAGGGACTCAGCACAACAACCTGCGTAGGGTGCGGTCAGTGTATCGTCGCATGTCCTGTCGGAGCTCTGTATGAGAAGAGCAACATCGATGACGTATGGGATGCTATTGCGAATCCCGACAAGAAGGTCGTATTCTTTACGGCGCCTTCGATCGCGGCTACACTCGGGGAATGTTTTGACATGCCTCCGGGAACCCATGTAGAGAGACAGATGGTGCAGGCAATCCGCATGCTCGGCGATGTTCAGGTCTTTAACATGAACGTCACGGCAGACCTCACGATCATGGAGGAAGCCAATGAGCTGATCAGCCGCATCACTTCCAAGAACCTTGACAAGCCGCCGCTTCCGATGTTCACATCCTGCTGCCCCGGCTGGATCAAGTTCATGGAGCACTATTATCCGGAAATGCTGCCGAATCTGTCCACCTGCAAATCTCCGCAGGGAATGTTCGGTGCAATCCTCAAGAGCTACTACTGCCAGAAGAACCACATCGATCCCAAGGATCTGTATGTGGTCTCCGTCATCCCCTGCACGGCCAAGAAGTTCGAGGTCTCAAGGCCTGAACTCTCTGTCCGCGGCATTCCGGATGTCGATGTGGCGATCACCACAAGAGAGCTGTCCAGAATGATCAAGGGCGCCGGCATCGCCTTCAAGGATCTTCCGGGAGAAGACTTCGACAATCCGTTTGCCATCGCATCCGGCGCAGGTAAGATCTTCGGCGCAACCGGCGGTGTCATGGAGGCGGCGCTTCGTACCGCGGCCAACATTCTCGACGGAACCAATGAGAAGGTTGATTTCATGGATGTCCGCGGAATTCCCGGCATCAAGGAAGCAACTTACCGGATCAACGGAAACGAGGTGGACGTATGTGTCGCCAGCGGACTCGCGAATGCGAGAAAGGTTGTCGAGATGGTCAAGAGCGGAGAGAAGAACTATCTCTTCATCGAGATCATGGCCTGCCCCGGCGGCTGCATCAACGGCGGCGGACAGCCCGTCCAGAGCGACAGTGTCCGCAACTATGTGGACCTCAAGTCTCTGAGGTCGGCAGTTCTGTATGATGCCGACAAGGCCAACGATCTTCGCTGCTCCCACGAGAGCCCGGTCGTCCAGATGCTGTACGATGAGTTCCTCGAGAAGCCCGGAAAGGCGAAGGCGCACAGCCTGCTTCACACACACTATACGCCCAGGTGAGAAAGTGTTCTGTCTGCGCTTGCCACGTCTGAGGTGACGGTAGCGCTCCCTTGAACAGTTGCTTTATTCACCTAATGTAGAAGAGCCTTAACATGCTTTTGGCAGAGCCCGGTAACGGCGCGGCATATGCTGCATCGGTGCCGGGCTCTTTGGCTGTTCCGGGTGATTCATCGGGATTTGAGGCGGGATTACCCGGCAATCCGGTTCCTGAGAGGCCGGCGGGCGAAGAAAACAATGAGAAACCGCGGCATTGTTGCTATAATGAAAGAAACACAAGCTTTACCTGTCGTTTACAGAGCTACAAAAAGGGAGGCGCAAATGGGAATCGTCGTGATCGGAGCAAGCTTTGTGGATGTCAAGGGATATCCTTTGACGCAGTATATTCCGGGGGGACGCAATGTCGGGCGCGTCGTGCAGGTGCACGGCGGCGTCGGCCGAAACGTGGTGGAGGATATTGCCAATGTGGAGCTCCGGCCCACCTTTGTCAGCGTTGTGGATGAGACCGGCCTTAGCGATGACGTCGTAAGGAACCTGATCCGGCACAAAGTGGAGATCCGCTATATTGCCCGGAGCCCGGAGGGGCTCGGCACGTGGCTTGCCATATTTGACAATGACGGGGATGTGATCGCCTCCATTTCGAGAAGGCCCGATGTGTCAGCCATTGAGGGCGTTCTGGAGGAACACGGCGATGAGATCTTCCGCGAAGCGGACAGCATTGTCGTTGAATTCGATATGGAAGTGCCGATTCTCAAGAAAGTGCTGGACCTCGCGGAAAAGTATCACAAAGAGGTCTATACAGTCATCTCCAATATGTCGATCGCTATGCAGAGGCGCGATCTTTTGCAGAGGACGGCGGCGCTTGTCTGTAATGAGCAGGAGGCAGGTCTTCTGTTTTCAGAGGATTACAGCGGGACCGCGCCGGAGAAGATGCAGGAGATCCTCGCTCAGAAAGTGCGGCTTTCCGGGATTCCCCGGATCATTGTGACCATGGGCCCGCAGGGAGCGGCTTATGCCGACAGCGCGGGAAATTCGGGAATCTGTCCGGCCCTGAAGGTGGACGTCGTCGATACGACCGGCGCCGGAGACGCTTTCTTTGCCGGTGTGGCGATCGGACTGACTTACCATAAGACGATCGGGGAGGCCTGTGTGATCGGGACAAGACTTGCGGCGTCCGTCATCGCCTCGCAGCAGAATGTCTGTCCGAGATTTCGGCCGGAGGAGTTTGGGATTTTGACAGAAAAGTAAATATCACGATCAGAGATCATGGAAATTACAACGCACGAAACACATATTTAAGAAAACGTCGCAGCCACCGGAGAGTTCTCCGTGGCTGCTCTTTTTTATGTACTTTTTGGGATATGAGAGCCACGCATAAAATAGGTTCGGCTAACCGACCAAAAGTGGTTGATATTACGACATATATAGGGGAAAATAGAATTACAGCAAAGGGAAACACACGTCTTTTTCGATATGTACATTTCGGATATTTTAATCCGCTACAACCAGTCCCCCGTCTCTAAGCCGCAGAGGCGCAGGCGGGAGTCCGAAGGCTGAAATTACCTTGCTGTGAGTAGTATATACGGAATCCGTTCAGTGTAAAGCGTCTTGAGCGGGTCCGGTTTACCGGGGAGTTGGCGCTTAGGAATGGAGCAGGAAATGAAAAGGAGATTACTGGCAATGGTAATGGCCGGCATACTTGTCTTTTCACAAGGTACAGGTGTGATCGCGGCGGAGAATGTGTCCGCAGGAATTACGGCCGAAGGGGTGATTGAGGAGGAAGAGAGTTCCGAGGCTGAGGGCTCCGTCGTGGATGTTATGCACGACGGAGAGAGCGGAAGCGAAGGAAGTACGGAGGAGCCCGCTGCGGAGATTGGGGAAGAGGAAGACGAAGGAAGCGGCATGCAGGACCTGGCCGTTCCTGAGACAGCCGATCAAACCACGGAGACCGAGGCGGCGGTAGAAAACGAGGGAGAGGATCTGTCCGGCGCGGACGGGCAGGAAGCAGGCAGCGGGTCAGCTGCGGAAGAGGGGGCTGACGAAGACGGGGACGATTACAGTGCCGCTTCGGAATACGCGGATGAGGAAACCGGTTCGGACAGCAGCGAGTCTGAATCCGCGGCAGAAGAATCCGTACAGGAGGAGCTCTCTGCAGTCGCTGCCAAAACGCAGGAGGAGAATCCTGAAGGCAATACAGAAACAGAGCCCTATATTGAGCGTCAGTTTGGTTTCGGAGACCGTTCCATGCTGCCCGGCTGGACGCAGTGGATCGACCGCCTCCAGCACTGCTATGTGGAGAACGCGGAGTACCCGGAAGGCAGACACTTCGACATGACCGTGACCGATATCTCTTTGGAAGATATCGAAGGAGAGAATGTCGTCTCGATCAGCTACAGCGGTGAGAACGGCTGGGATCTTCGCGCGCAGAACGGCGGAATCTGCAAAGTGACGGTAACTTACAAGGACTGGGACGGAAGCCAAAATACAGAGGAATTCAGGCTGTATGTCGGAAGCGATGTCTATGAAGTGGACCTGTGGACGGACAGCGGCTCAGACAGGATCCTTCCCGGCGGTGAGGCTGCCATGACTGCAGAGGCACGCCACGAAGTGTACGACTTCGCGTCGCGGGAGTATCACAGCTGTTCCGAGGAGGAGATGGCGGGGATCACCTACGAGTGGAGACTGGAGTTCTTCGATGAGAATGTAAGGCAGGAACTGGGAGATCTCATCACACTGACACCGGATGAAGAGGATCCGCGGAAAGCGGTGATCCGATTTGGCGATATTCCGGACGGCTGGAATCATATCGATGCCAATGTCATTGTCACTATCTCGGAAAACGGGGAAGCCAAAGCGGAGAATAATCACTGGATCTTCATGGACCGGCACTATTATGAGCTGTGGCCTACCAGGATCGACGGCAATATTGATGTGGGGCAGGAGACTGTCTTCACGCCGCAGGTACGTGAATATCCGGCGGATAATGCGGACGGATACGATATTTTGCCCGCAGAGCAGGTGGAGTATGAGGTCGAGATCTACGATGACAAGGCGTATACGGTCACTCCGGGAGACGGGGGGACCTATGTGGTCAAGAGGCTTCGTGAATACGACACTTCCTTCCGGATCAGGGCATTTGTGAAAAATGAGGACGGAAACCCGGAAGAAGTCGACAACAGAGAATATTGGCTTAACAGAAAGAACTATGACTTTTGGTACGATATCTCCGGAAATGACCAGATCTTCTCCGACGGCCTCCGGACTTTCGGATTCAATCTGGACGAGCTTGACGGTGTGGACTATGAGCTGGTTCCCGAAGTCGGAAGGGGCGAGTGGAACGAGGAGAGCGGATTTGAGGATCCCCTGGAAGAAGGGGACGGCTGGGGATATGACAGCAGTGCGCATCAGATCACGTTCAGCGGTCCGGCTTTGTATGAGAAGGGCATAGACCGCATTGAGACCAGGATCTCCCTCCGGATCGGCGGCGAAGAGGTCGCATCGGAGTGGCACGGCTTTGACGTGCGGGAAGCCTGGTACGATTTCCACGGCGAATTTGAGGATGAAGTTCTGTTCGTGGATGATGAGTGGTTT
>DLYC01000188.1:0-3830 GCA_003447895.1 Lachnospiraceae bacterium
AGAAGGAGCCGCAGAACATGTACGAAGGATGTAACAAGACCGCCCTCTCCTCGCAGGCCGCGATCGCGGAAGCGCTGCTTACATTAATGAAGGAAAAGCCTTACGCGCGCATCAGCGTGAGTGAGATCTGTAAGTGCGCCGGCATATCGAGGCAGACTTTCTATACCTTGTTTGCGTCCAAGGACAACGTGATCGCCTACGAGCTCGAGCGCAAGTACTGCTTTCGCCCCGAAGAGCACGAGTGCTGCCGCGCTTCCATGTCCCTCGAGGATGTCTGCCACGCCTACAGCCTCTACATCACACAGTCGGCCGATATTTTGGAAATGCTCGTAAAGAACGATATTTTGTATCTGATGCAGGACAGCCTCTACCGCACCTTCATCGACTCTGACTGCTGCCTTTCGTCCGTATCCGGCGAAGACCGTGTCTACGCCGCTGATTTTATTGCCGGCGGATTGACCGGAATTGCGCGCAATTACGTTCTTCAGGGCTCCGTCTCTTCCAGCCGGCATCTGGAATCTCTTCTCTATGCCCTTTTTAACGGATCTTTCTTCCGGTAACATTCAGCCGGCGACGCACGTTCCCCCAAAGCCCTCCCGGCGGGCATCTTTTCGTCATTTTTAACAACTTTCCCACATGTCTTTCCCCTCTCTTACAAATTTTTTCCCAAAAAATTGCAATCCTGTCATTTACGGAAAGCCAATAATGGCATACAATAGACTTAGATTTTTGTGGCAATGTATCGCACGCACATTGTCTCGAAATAAGCAATGAAACTACAGATAAGGGAGGTTCTCTATGAAGCAAATTGAAATGTTAGCTATGATCCTGGCCGGTGGCCGGGGAAGCCGCCTGCTCGACCTTACCAACCACGTAGCAAAGCCGGCTGTCGCCTACGGCGGCAAATACCGCATCGTCGATTTCCCGCTCAGCAACTGTGCCAACAGCGGTGTTGATGTTGTCGGTGTTTTGACACAGTATGAGTCTGTGCTCCTGAACAGCTATGTTGCGAAGGGCGGTCTGTGGGGACTTGACACCAAGGACAGTGGTGTTTTCGTTCTTACACCCCGTGAGAAGGCTGACGCAGGCCTTGATGTCTACCGCGGAACTGCAGATGCTATTTCTCAGAATATTGATTTCATCGACACTTACAATCCGGAATACCTTCTGGTCCTTTCGGGCGACCACATCTACAAGATGAACTATGACAAGATGCTCGACTTCCACAAAGCGCAGGGCGCAGCTGCCACCATCGCGGTCATGCCTGTATCCATGAAGGAAGCATCCCGTTTCGGTATCATGATCACCGACGAGAACGACAGGATCATCGATTTCGAAGAAAAGCCCGCACATCCCCGTAGCACTCTGGCTTCCATGGGTATTTATATCTTTGATTGGAAGAAACTGCGTGAGATCCTGGTCAAGGATATGGTAAATCCCGATTCCGCACACGACTTCGGAAAGACCATCATCCCGACTCTGATGAACAACGGCGAGAAGCTCGTTGCCTTCAAGTTCGAAGGGTACTGGAAGGATGTCGGAACCATCGACTCTCTGTGGGAAGCCAACATGGATCTTCTCGACGAAAATTGCGACCTCAACCTCGATGATCCCACCTGGAAGATCTACACCGAGGATGCAGTGGCTCTTCCCGCCTATATCGGACCCAACGCTTCCATCGACCGCGCTTACATCACGCAGGGCACGAGTATCGACGGCGCAGTCAAGAACTCCGTGATCTTCACCGGCGCCAAGGTCGGCAAGGGCGCGCAGATCATTGACTCCGTCCTGATGCCCGGCGTATGTGTCGGAGATGGCGCAGTTGTTACCCGCGCACTGGTTGCCGATGATGTCAAGATCAGTGCTGGCGCAGTGGTTGGCAGCGCAGACAGTGAATCGATCACGCTGCAGGCCAGCGATATTTAAGGGGGTGCACAATAATGGCTAAAGCTTTTGGTATTATCACTTCATCTGCAGAGCACAAGGTTGAAGGTCTTCAGGATTACCGTCCGATTGGAAGCTTCACCTTCCTGGGAAGATATCGTGTCATCGACTTCCCCATTTCGAACCTGAGTAACAGCGGCATTATCAACCAGCAGGTTTATATTGCCAGCAAGGCCCGCTCCTTGATCGCACACATCGGAACCGGCCGTCACTACAACATCAACTCCAAGCGCGGAAGAATCCAGCTTCTTCCTCCCACCGAGGAGAAGGTGAATGATATCTACAACACCAACATCCGGGCTATGTACGATAACCTTGAGTACATCAAGAGACAGTCCCAGGAGTACGTTGTGATCGCTCCCAGCTGCATGGTCTTCAGACAGGATTATGACGCCCTCCTTCAGGGCCACGCCGCTTCCGGCGCTGACATCACGGCTCTGTATCACACCGTCCATCATGCCAGGAACGGCTATGAGACCTGCCACATCTTCGATGTCGTCGACGGCAAGGTCAACGCAATCCGCCGCAACCACGGCGATGAGGACGTTCGCGCGATCTCCATGGAGTCCTTCGTCATGAAGAAATCCCTGCTGATCAAACTGATCAACGAGGCAAGAGCGATCTCCTCCATGTACAACCTGTCCGACGTCATCAACGCCAAGATCGGCGATCTCGATGTCCGCGCGGTTGAACACTTCGGCTATTTCGGACCGATCACCAGCCTCAAGAGCTACTATGACGCCAACAAGCAGCTTCTGGATCCTGCAAAGGCAGCTGAGCTCTTTACACCTGACTGGCCGATCTACACAAGGACCAACGACTCCTGCCCCACTCAGTACTATGAGGAGGCTGATGTCAAGAATTCCCTGATCTCCAACGGCTGCGAGATCCACGGAACCATCGAGGATTCCGTCATCGCCCGCGGCGTCGTGATCGGCAAGGGTTCTGTCATCAAAGGCTGCTACATCGCGGCTTACACAACAATCGGCGAGAATGTCACTCTCGAGAATCAGGTCGTCGACAAGTATGTCACGATCAATCACGAGAACACGATCGTCGCTCCGGCGGAGAATCCCGGATACGTCAAGTACATGGATAACCTTTGATCACAGGCATTCAGCCTATATTTTGTCAAAATACAGAGGGTTTTCCACAAATTCTCAACCCATTCTCATGAGTGAGTAATCTCTGCCCGGTCACCGGGCCGGGCAGAGTAATAAGTGTTTTATCAAGGAGGAATTTAACATGTTAGTATCTGCAAAAGAAATGACTGCTGCTGCAAGAGCCGGCCACTATGCAATCGGCGCTTTCAACCTCAATAACCTCGAGTGGACAAAGGCTGTCCTCAAGGCAGCTCAGGAGTGCAATGCTCCCGTCATCGTTCAGTGCTCCGAGGGCGCAGGCAAGTACATGGCAGGCTACAAGACTGTTGTGGATATGGTGAACGACGTAATCGACTCCCAGGGCATCACCGTTCCCGTAGCGCTTCACCTCGATCACGGCTCATACGAAGGATGCCTTAAGTGCATCGACGCCGGTTTCTCCAGCATCATGTTCGACGGCTCCCACTTCTCCATCGAAGAGAACATCGCGAAGACCAAAGAGCTGGTCGCCAAGGCTCACGAGCACGGCATGTCCATCGAGGCAGAAGTCGGCGGCATCGGCGGCGAGGAAGACGGCGTTGTTTCCCAGGGTGAGTGCGCAGATCCCGACGAGTGCAAGATGATCGCTGACCTCGGCGTTGATTTCCTTGCATGCGGCATCGGCAACATCCACGGCAAATATCCCGCAAACTGGGCAGGACTTCGCTTCGACGTTCTCGAGGCCATCAAGGAGAAAGTCGGCGATATGCCTCTCGTTCTTCACGGCGGATCCGGAATCCCCAC
>DLYC01000188.1:3992-5941 GCA_003447895.1 Lachnospiraceae bacterium
AAGGGCTTTGATCCCCGTAAGCTTCTCGCTCCCGGCGCTGCAGCAATCACTGAGTGCGTCAAGGAGAAGATCGTGATCTTCGGTTCCGACAACAAGGCTTGATGTTTTAAAAAAAGACCGCCTGAAAAGGCGGTCTTTTTTTATGGTGCCGGCACAGTTTATGGTGCCAGGCACCATAAACTTTTTATAAACTGAAGTTTATAGAAATTTAATGGTGCCTGGCACCATAAACTCCGTCATTTCTCTACATGCGTCTCCAGCGTCTCCGTCAGGAACGTCCTCTGGTAGATATCCGTCAGCATGCCGCCGAACTGGAGGTCGCACTCCCCGAAGGGCTCATCCGCGACAGCGACTCCATTCTCACGAAGTACCCTCACCTTTTTGCCGTAGGTCTCTGTCTTTACAAGCTTTCCTTCCTCATCATAATAGTCAAACAGGAACTCCAGCGTGTCGCCGGCTTCCAGCGTCTCCATTCCCTTTGCCATAAAGGCGAACGGGTCGTTGAGAAGCTGGTATCCGACAATGTGCGCCTCCGCAGGCTGATCGGAACCTTCCATCACCGGATCAGTCTCAATGAAGATCTCAATCTGGTCGCTCCCGTTGAGATGCGCCCGGGTCACGCCGGAAAAGACTGTGCCTTCCTCCGTTTCCCTCGCCGGCAGAGCGTTGTAGCAGATCAGCGCGCCGCCGATATGCGGCCAGGAGTTCTCCAGCGCGACCATCGGATTTCCGTTCTCATCCAGCGCGCCGATGTGATCGCTCCCCAGGTACATACGGCCGCTGTCCGTCCGCATATACACCGCCACCTGGCTGTCCACGACCGTCTTCCACGCCTTCTCAGGCAGCTCGATCTGATAACCGGCCCCCGTATCCTTCAGGGGAATGTCGATGAAGGCATCTGCCGTGTCGTAATCCTCGAATCCCTTCACATACCAGGGCTCTTTCGTATAATCAGCCGCAATGGAACTTATGAACGAATTGCTGTTACTGCTCATTGCCTTCGCCTGCTGGCTGGCCATAATGCTGAAGTAGTCGCTGCACATAGACTTCTCCGCCTCGAGCCCCATCGCCTCAAGCTGTTCATACGTCGGTGTGTAATCGCTTATAGCCCTCGCCGGGAAGCAGAATGCCACGCCGTTCACGCCCGATCCCGAATTGCCGTTTCGGACCACCACACAGGCCTTGATCGCATCTGTCAGCTCCTTGTACTGCGCATCTGTCAAAATATTGTTGTCATAATCCATTCCCGAGAGCCGGTCCAGATAATCGATGAGGTCAATCTGCGTATTTCCCGTGAAGGTATAGGCACCGGAGGCCGCAATGGAAATGTTGGCGTAGTTGTCAGAACTCTCTTCGATCGCTTTTTTCTCCGCCTCAAAGAGCATATCCATTTTCTTGCGGGCAGGCGCCACATAGGTCATGTCAAGAAGAGACAGCGTAGACTGCGTATCTGCATCTCCATTCTTCGAGATCGTATTATAGGGATCAAAACTTGCGATCATATAGGTGCCGAACTTTTCTGTGCTCATGCCCGGATCCTGCGCAAGCTCCGAAAATCCCAGCGTATAGTTCCAGCCATAGCCGCTCTCCGTCTCCTCGGACGCAAGGAAATAGTCCGCATAGGGCTCCAGGCTGCAGGCCAGGTCGATGTCCTGCATGAGGCAGGTGTCAAAGCCGATCAGGTCAAACTTCACACCGCCGTCCTTTACGGCTTCGGCGATCTCGCTGGCGGGCATGGAGCGGTCATCGTCCGCTCTTTTGTTGAGCTCATCCTGGCCGTAGCCGTATGTGAGGCCCCCGCCGTGATCCCAGAAGACCAGCATATACCGGTCCGCGGGGTAGTTTTCCTTCGTCCAGCGGATGAAGTCAGCGAGCGATTCCTTTTCTGTCATGCAGGTGGAAGGATCCAGATCCAGGACCTTCTCTATTTTGCCCCCGTTCACGGTATA
>DLYC01000295.1:0-3573 GCA_003447895.1 Lachnospiraceae bacterium
AGAACATAAGGGAA
Source organism: Lachnospiraceae bacterium (assembly GCA_003447895.1). Taxonomy (GTDB): domain Bacteria; phylum Bacillota; class Clostridia; order Lachnospirales; family Lachnospiraceae; genus CAG-791. The sequence goes on from DLYC01000295.1 coordinate 15, forward strand.
GTAGATCTCGTGGATACCGCCGAGTACGTGCACGATCAGAGCGCCGGGAGCGGAATCTTTGGTTGCCTTATCCTTGGAGAACATCCAGTAGGCGAGCAGGACACCTGCGCCTGCGCCGGGGTTGGTCTCGATCATGTAGAAGACGGACTTTCCAAGGGTCTTAACCTGCTCTGCGCCGAGAGGTGTGAAGATACCGTGGTTGATCGCGTTGTTAAGGAACAGGACCTTAGCGGGCTCAACGAAGATCGATACCAGAGGAAGAAGTCCCATGTTGACCAGGATGTCAACGCCGCCCTGCAGGAATACCAGAACACCTGCCATGACAGGTCCGATCAGGTAGAATCCTACGATCGCGAGGAGCATACCCAGGATACCGATGGAGAAGTTGTTGACCAGCATCTCGAAGCCTGCCGGAATCTTGCCTTCTACTGCTTTGTCGAATTTCTTGATGACCCAGCCGCCCAGAGGGCCCATGATCATAGCGCCCATCAGCATAGGATAATCGGGAGCGCCGCAGATCACGCCGATGGTTGCGATGGCGCCCATGACCGCGCCTCTCTGTCCGCCGACCATCTTACCGCCTGTGTAAGCGATCAGAGTGGGAAGCAGGTAGGACAGCATCGGGCTGACCATTGTCGCAAGCTGTTCGTTCGGGAACCAGCCTGCTGCGATAAAGAGTGCCGTGATAAGTCCCCATGCGATAAACGCGCCGATGTTGGGCATTACCATTCCGCTCAGGAACCGACCGAAGGATTGAACTTTTTCTTTCATGTTTCCTCTCTTTCCGGAACGTTAAGTGACGGAAACGCGAGGAGTTTTTCGCGGAGGCGAAAACTCCGATGCGATCCACAAGGTTTGCGACGTCCCGGCGCGAACCTTGCGATTGAAAAATCTGTATCGACAGATTTTTCAATCTGTTTTCCCCTTTCGTAAAAGTGTACTGTTGTTTTGATGTTTTGATTATAAAGCTATACAATGTGACAAATCCACTAATACAAAATCAGCTTTGTCACCCACAAAAGTGACAAAGCTAAATAGTTAATGGTGCCAGGCACCATTAAAAATCTATAAAGTCAGTTTATAGAAATTTAATGGTGCCTGGCACCATAAAGTCAGCTTCTGTCGAGGTAGTCAAAGAAAAAGCACTTGAGTTCCCTTGCGAGCTCCGCCCGGATCTCATCCTCCCGGCCGGTCTTGATCATACGGAGCAGATATTCATTTGTCACCATCGCCCCGCTGATGCTGCCGAGGACTTCCGCATGCATCTGCCTGTCGTCATCCACCGGCATCGCCATAAGGAGCGCTGCGCGGATCCCCTTGAAGTAGGGGTCCTTGAAGTTTCCGCCCCCTCTGGGCGTGCAGCTTATAAACACCGGCTCCCTGACCGCGCCGCTCCGGCAGTGCAGGAGCGCGACGCCCAGGTCCGGGAAGATCTGCGAGTTGAGGCGCTCCCTCTCCTCGATCCCGTCCCTGAGGGCCGCCGCCGCGTGCAGGCTGTCCGTGACCTGCATGGTCAGAAACTGCAATAGCTCGCGGAAGCGGATCGTCTCCGAGGTCTCCATCTTCCGGTACCGGCGGATAATGCTCTTGATCTCCCGGATGAGGAAATAGGCCTCGTCCAGCCGCCTGTTGAACGGCGTCGCCGTCGTGTCCCTCCGGATATGGGAGTAATCCTCGAGCTTATACTCGATCTTGACCAGGTCCCTGGGCGGGATCAGGGGACTCACCTGAAGGTAGTCCACCGGCAGCTGGTCCAGGTTCATCGTCGACACGAAGAAATCCGTGCCGCTGATCACATATTTGTTGATCTCACCCTTTCCGTACGCTTTGAGGATCGCCTTTTCCCCGAGTTTGTCCTTGAGCCTTGTCATCATCAGCCTCGCGACGCCGAATCCGCTGGCGCAGACAATTCCGATGTTGACCTTTCGGGTGTACTGGTTGTTCTCCCGGACGCGCTCCTGCGCCGCGCCGAAGTGCATAGCCAAAAAACCGACTTCCTCTTCGTTTACCTCGTACCCGGTCTCCTCCGTGATCACCTTGGAGGCCCTCCGGCACGCGTCGAAGATCTCCGCGTATTCCTCTTTGATATCTTCCAGGATGGGATTGTGGATCCGAAGGCCCGTGGACAGCCGGACAAGCACCGGCCGCAGGTGCACCAGAAGGCCTCTCAGAAATTCCTCGTCCTCCTTGAGCTCCTCCGCGATGCCTTCGTTGTAGACGTCGATCATGCGGTCGATCATGGGAAGGAGCTTGTCGTCGCCAAGATCCGAAGGAAATTCCCTCTCCTCCCCTGTATAGGCCATCTTGGCGCCCCTTATATGAAGAAGGACATAGGAGAGCTCCCCTCTGGGGATCGGAATCCCGAATTCCTTCTCCATCGCTTCCAGAATGCGGACCGCCAGGTCGTAATCATCCCAGAACTCCAGATTTCCCATTTCCGGAGGGACGCTCTTGAGCGCCGCCCCCTGCTGCAGGCGTTCGATCACGATCGAGATATGGATGACCAGCCCCGCGTAGGCGCTGTCCGCCAGCTGCAGGATCTTGGGCTCATTCATTCCCCGAAGGACCTTGTCCACCCTGCGGACCGTGTCGCCCTCAAGGAGCGAGTAAATGCCGCTGTCCGCCGCGTCAAGAAGCGCCTCCGCGAAGACCTCCCCGGTGATATCGCCGCTGCTGTACGCGTCGGACTGTCCCGCGGTCTCCTCGATGAAGCGCCGCATCGCGTCCCTGTAATCGCGCTCGTCGCCCTCCAGGATCACGCCGTAGCCGGGCCTTCTGACAATTCCCAGATGGCTCTCCTCCAGCCAGGGGCACAGGGCATCCATATCACTTCCGGCCGTCGCCTCGCTGACGCCGAGCATCTGGCTGTAGTAAAAGAGCTTCCTCGGCGTCCTGTCCCGCAGAAGCTCAAAGAGAAGCCTCCTCCTTCTGCCGTCGCGGTCCGCCGCGTCCGGATACTGCTGCCCACCCAGCCGATCGCTGAGCTTTGAGAGATTCTCCTTCGTTCCCTTGAGGACAACGCCTTTTCCCTTTTGGTTTACAAGTCCGATCTGATATTTCCTGATGCAGAGTTCCAGGTACTCAAACTCCCTCTGAACGGTCCTTTTGCTGACGCCGAGCTCATCCGCGATCTCCTGCTTGCTCACCGGCTCTTTTCTCGTCAATAAAATCTTAAGTATCTGCTGAATTCTGGGTGTAAACTCCATCTTTCCCCCCTGAGCATGCAATATCTTCCCAATTGCTTTCTCCCGACAAAAACCGCTCCCCTGAAGGCCTAAGATGAAAAGCCGGACCTCGCAGGATATGTGCGTCTAACACAATAATAGCAAGGAACGAAAGTCAAAAGAAGAAAAACAAAACACAGAATTGTCACTTTGCTTTTGGACACAGATGTCACTTACGGCCAAAATACAGTATTTGGACAATAAGAAAAGGCCGCACACGACTCATCCGTTCGCACACAGCCCTTCTGCCAAAATATTTTACAAAAAGTTTATTTCTTTTATAGTAAATTTACACCACCCGGTCATTAAAATCAACTAACCTATTCCACAAAATT
>DLYC01000295.1:3681-9380 GCA_003447895.1 Lachnospiraceae bacterium
TACAATCGGGAGGAGATTCAGCCAGAACAGTGCCCAAAAAGGCCCTTTCTGCTGTCACGGGCGATGAAAAGAAAGTGAAACGGAGGACCTCACATGACCGGTAAACCACACTACAAAGCTGCCATCTTCGATATGGACGGAACCATTCTGGACACCTCAGAAGACCTGACTTCCGCCATCAATTATGCCATGGGCTTTTTCGGACACCGAAGCGATTTTGTAAGAGAAGACGGCTGTCTGTTTTTCGGAAGCGGCGCGCATACGGCTGTCCAGAGGGCGCTGGCTCTGGAGGCAGGCATGGACCGCGCACAAATCCTGAAGATCGGTTCGGAGACAAACGCCATCCTCCCCGGCATCGAGGAGTCCGAAGTACAGAGGATCCTGCAGGTCTACCAGCCCTATTACAAGGCGCACAACGCCATACGGACGCGCCCCTACCCGGGGATCCCGGCACTTCTTACAAGGCTCCGGGAGGCGGGCGTCCACACAGCCGTGGTCTCCAACAAGCCCGACAATTCGGTCGTACAGCTGGCCGCTGACTATTTTGACAAAGGCTTTGAGCTGGCGATCGGCGAGACGGAAGGAATCGCCAGAAAGCCGGCGCCGGACATGAACTTCCTGATCCTCCATAAGCTCGGTATAGACGTCCGCGACGCCGTCTATATCGGCGATACGGAGATCGATGTTGCCACGGCCCGAAACACCGGCATGGACTGCATCATGGTGGAGTGGGGTTTTCGGCCGAGGTCCCAGATCGAGGCGCTCGGCGCCAAAGTCTTCGTCTCCTCCGCAGAGGAGATCTATCCGCTGGTCGTGGGCTGACGGAAGGGGCCCGATCAGGGTAAAAATCTGAAAATGCATATACTAACGGGGCTGCCCTTTCCGGACAGCCCCGTTTTCTCTTCTCCCGTCACCTGACAGGTACATCCTTTTCTCTAAGCGCAAGAAGCACTTCTCTGACAAGGACTCTCTCCACCTTGTGGTAATCGTCTTCTTTGCACTCCGCGATGATGGAGAGCACGGCAAAGCCCATTTCCACGGACAGTACGCCCTTGTAATAGGGTCCGCTGATGATGTATTCGCAGGATTCCCCGATCCGCGGAAGCGCCGCCGCAAGGATTTCCTCCGCGTCCTTGAGCGGATAGGTGACATCCACCTTGATCGTCACGGCCACCCAGGAATTCATCTTGGTCAGGTTGGTCAGGCTCTTGATGTCCTTGTTTCCGATGACCTTGATGTTTCCGCCTCTTCCGATGAGCCTGGTGCTTCGGACACCGATCTCCTCGACCATGCCCCTGTATCCGTCAATGCTCACGATATCGCCCACCTGGTACTCTCCCTCGAAGATCATGGAGACGCCGGCGAAGATATCGGCGATCAGGTCTCTTGCGCCCATGGAGATTCCGATACCGATGACTCCCACGGAAGCCAGGATCGCATTTGTGTCGACGCCCAGGTAAGACAGCGCGTAGTAGAAAAAGATCATGATCGAAACATAGCTGAACAGGTTCGCGATCAGCTTGCAGATCGTCTTTCCCCTCGAACTTACAAGTTTCCCCACGATATTGAGAACAAACCGCACAAACATCATGGCCAGTTCCAGCGAGCAGAAAAGCATCACGATGCTGGTTATGGCGAAAAGATTAAAGCCCTTATTCCATTTTCCGGAGACCACATAAGAGAGCACGTCCTGCCGGCCCGCTCCGTAATCCGGGGACCTTAAGACGACCCGCAGGATCACAAAGGCCAGAATGAGCTGAAAGGCCAGGAGCGCCTTTCTCTCCGGCGTCATATTGCCCATCACATGGTAAATGACAGACCTCAGTTTTCCAAACAGCGGCGTTTTTTTCGCCGCCGGGCCTGCCTCAGTTCCCTCCTGTCCCGGGCTCTTTTGCGCATCCGGGACTCCGGCTTCCGGAGCCTTGGCTTTATAAGCTTCGGCTTTCAGGACTTCGTCCTCCGGAACTTCGGGCTCCCTGTCCGCGGCTTCGGCCTCCTTCTTCTCCCCTCTCTCTTTCTCCAGGGCTTCCAGAGTCCCGTTTCTGTAGCCGCCAAGAAGGTACATGGACAGGATCACGAAGAGGACGGCAAATCCGATCGCGCAGTTGAATCCGTAGCGGTAAGCATCCCCGTATACCGCACTGGCAGGGGAGCAGATATAATAGTAGATGTCCTGCTCCCTGGCTTTTACGGAGACGATCAGGTACCTCGTGCCATCGATCTTGATATTGTCGATGACGCCGTCCCGAAGGTGTGCCTTTGTGAGATTGAGGTCGGCCGGCGTATATCCGTAGTAGAAGTCCTCGTTGCTCGCATTGACAAAGTAGTCTTTCCCGGGGCTCATGGTAAAGGACACCCTTCCGACCGGTGTCAGCGTCATCATGGCCCCGTTGATCTCCATGGTCTCTTCCGTCTCCGTGATCTCTTCCGGCTCCACAGCCAGAAGCAGCGCGCCGTACAGCCCGGTCCCCGCTTCCGTCATCCTGACGCCGTAGAGCTCGAGCGTTCTTCCCGTCACCTCATCCGGATAGGCGCTGTGACTGATTCCGGGAACGCCTTTCAAGAGCCTTCTGAAATCCGCTGTCGAGCTGGGAACCTTGGCGTCCTCCTTCCCCAGCTCCACGTTAATATAATTGGAACTGGTGGCCGTTTCCACGCCCTGGGAGTCGAAGAGCATGATATATTCCGCGCCGATGATCCTGCTCAGCTCCTCGAGCTCCTCCTTGCTTCTCATCTTCGGATTCTGCTCCAAAAGCTCCGCCGCGCGGGTCGCGTAGTCGAGATAAAGCTTTTTCCTTGCTTCCCCGATCTTCTTTTGATAGTCCTGCCTCCTGTCGATTTCCTCGCTCATGACCACGAGCGTATTTTTCATATCGTCCGTTGACATGTAGATGCTGCTCAGCGACCGGATAAAGAGGCTGCTCCCAAAGATCGCCAGGGCCCCCAGGACTCCATAGCAGACCGCGACCAGCCGCATGTTCGACGGGCTGTATTTTCTCTTCTTCTCCTCTGTCAGGATTCCCTGCTGCAGTTCCTGATAGGCGGAGGTGACCCAGACAATGAACACAACGCAGACCATCAGAATGGCGCCAAGGCCGAATGCGCTCTGCGTGATCGCGTCGATCAGCACATTCGTCTGCTTGGACCATACCACAAGCACGCACTCCAGCTCTTCGATCTCCAGCACTCTGGTGTCATAGTACTCCGTCTCTCCGTCATGAAGGACGCCGACGGTCAATTCGTTCTGACTGTACTCTTGGAGCTTCTCATAGGTGGAAGGGAGCCCGTAGTCCTCTGCGTTCTCCCACACATCCGCGTTTTCCTCGATCATATGACTGGCATAGATGAGATTCCCGCCGTAGTTAAAGAAATACCTGCTCTTCTCCCTGTTGGGGCAGATCAGGTGCAGATCTACATCGTAGGCATATTCCACGCTCTTTAAAATGTCTATGTAATTGACGTAGTCGCGGATATAACTGAGAAGTTCTTTCCCGTTGAAGATCTCCACGTAGTAATAGGGTCCCCGGATGTGGCTGAAGGCCAGGACGTCCTTTCTGACGCCGTCAAGCGTCTTCGTGTCATAAATAAAGGTCCCTTTCCTCTTTGTGAACTTGTCCGCGTGCTTTTTGATGCCGGACCGCATGCCCTCCGCGAGCGTCACGGTGCCGTCTTCGACCTTGATGATCCCGCCCTTTCCGGACTTCATGATCCCCCGATCCCCCCGCTCAGAGATCATATCGTAGTTCACACGGGCAGACAGATCCGCTTTCGTCTGGCACTGCGCATAGTAATTGTCATAGGCCTCCTGAAAGCTGATCGCGAGCTGGCTTACACTGCTGTCGATTCCCAGAATCCGGTCCGAGACAGGGCGCGCCTCCTCTTTGCTGATCAGGCCCGCGGCCTCCTTGACATCGTCGAACACATGGGCCAGGTTCAGATTGTAAACAAGCATTATGAACCACCATATAAAGGCCAGGATTACGACCAAAATACAGCCGATCACCGCTTTCCGCACAGGATAAATTGGATTTTTGACAAACTTCTTCGCCATTGACTCCTCCCGATCTCCCGCCGGCTGCCCGGACGGGGTATCGCGCCTAAGATAAAGACCCGCTCTCGCGGATTCCGACGCCGCTGTCCTCACACAGGGCGCTCACAATTCCCTTCACGCTGCATTCCGGAGCGATCAGCGCCTTCCGGGAAGTTCTCTTCTTAAGCTCCCGGGCTGTCAGCTCCCCGATACACACCGGCGCCGCGTCCCCGGGATAGGGATTCTCCCTGAGAAAGGCGCGCACGCCGCCCGCACTCGCAAACACCACATAGTCCGCCTCTTTCGGGTCAAAAGACCGTCCGCCGGCCGCTTCTTCCGGCTCTTCGTACCGTGCGCTGTAGATCCTGCAGTCGTCATATAAAATTTTCTCATTTTTGAGGCGATTTGTCAGCACCGGATTTGCCTCTTCCGCGCGCAGGATCAGGACTTTTTCTCCGGGCCTGACGGCTCCCGCAAGCGCCCCGGCCAGGGCCTCGGACGTAAACGCGTCCGGAATCAGGTCCGCATAGAGATGGGCCCTCTGAAGTTCCCCGGCCGTTCCCCGGCCTATGCAGGCAATCCTAAGACCCGAGAGGCTCCGAAGATCCATCCCTCGCCTGTCCATCTCCTCTAAAAAGACCCGGACGCCGTTCGCGCTCGTAAAGACGAGCCAGTCATAGTCCCGAAAGCTCTCCGGGATCCGTTCTCCCGAAGGCGTGATCCCGATACAGGGGAAGGAGACCGCCGAAAAGCCCTTCTCTTCCAGCGCCCCCGCCATCCTCTCCGTAAAGGACCGGGTTCCCACCACGAGTACTGTCCCCGGACTTCCGGGGCGTTTAGTGCCCGCCACGGCCTTCCCGTCCTTTAGGGGCGCGTCTTCTGCCTGTCCCGGCCTTCTTTCTTCGCCTCTTCCGCCTCTCAGGTCCATCCCGGCTGCCTTCCCGATCACAAGGATCGCGGGTGCCTTCGCGCGCCCGGCCAGCGCCCCCAGTTCGCAGAGCCGCCCGTCGATCCGCCTCTCCTTATTCGTATAGACACAGGAGAGTATGCTGACCGGCGTCTCAGGGTCCTTGCCGGCCCCCAGAAGGCCCTCCGCGATCGCATCGGCGCGGCTTAGCCCCATCATATACAGGATCGTCCCCTTAAACCTTGCGAGGGTATCGAACGCCTCCGCGGTCTTAGGGTCGCCATGCCCTGTTACCACGCAGAAGGAAGAGGCCGTTCCGCGGTGCGTGACGGGAATTCCCATGCGCTCCGGCCCGGCGATGCAGGAGCTGACGCCCGGAATGAGCTCATAGGGGATCCCTTCCGCCTCCAGACGGAGCGCCTCCTCGGCGCCCCTGCCAAAGACCGTGGGGTCCCCTCCCTTGAGCCGCACCACGCGCTTCCCGCTCCGGGAGAGGTCGACCAGGAGCTTCTCGATCTCGCGCTGCTCGAGCGTGTGGTCGTTCTTTCTCTTTCCCGCCGCGATCAGTTCGCAGCCGTCCTTTGCCTCAGACAGGACCCGGTGGTCCATCAGCTCGTCATAGACAATTGCGTCCGCCTCGCGGACTGCCCTTAAGGCGCGCACTGTGATGAGACCCTCTTCACTCCCCGCGCCCGCGATCCATACCTTTCCCGGCGTTCCTTTTTTCACTCTTGCCTCCATGCCCGCGCAGCGGGCACAAGC
>DLYC01000217.1:0-3566 GCA_003447895.1 Lachnospiraceae bacterium
TCAATATACATACTCGAACCGTCTTCTGGACAAAGATACCTACAAGATCACTTTCTCACTCCCGGATCCCTATCCTGAGCACAAAGAGATGATGTCCGCTCTCGAAGACGCCGCTGATGAGTTCCTTTCTGACCTCGATCTTTCCGCGCCGGACAATGAAGTCGCGCTGGCGATTCACGACAAATTGATCGGTCTGGTAACGTATGACAAGAGTGCAGTTTCCGGTTCCTCAAATCCTCTGGCCCATACGGCATATGGCGCGCTGGTAGCCGGCAGCGGCGGAGATTCCAATACCGCGGTCTGCGACGGATACTCCGGCGCCTACAAGTATCTGCTTGACAAGGCCGGGATCCAATGCCTGATCCTGGCAGGCCATGCCGGCGATGACGAGGAGTCCGCGGGAAGCCATTCCTGGAATATCGTAAATCTCGACGGCGACTGGTACGAAGTGGACGCGACCTGGGACGATATCTCCTCCGAGGACCTTCTGGATTCCGACGCCGACTACAGCGAGCTCGCGGAAGAGGCCTCCCGAAATGAGTGGTATATGGACAAGCTCACCCATTACCTCTTCAATGTCACCACGGAGGAAATCTCCTATTTCGAGCCCGACGATTACTTTACTTACAGAACGGACAGGGGCTGGGTCAGCTTCCTCAAGAGTTCCGTCCACATCCGTTACACAGAGGAGGAATCCGAAGAGACCGGCGACTACATGACACCGCTGGCTCCCATCGCCGAGGGGACACGCTATTCTTACCGGGAGAACTGAAAAAAAGGGGCTGCCTGCCGACAGCCCCTTTTTTCATCTTACTCTTCTTCGATCGCTTCCTCAGCTTCTGCAACCGCTTCCTCCGCAGCTTCCGCCACTTCCTCAGCCTCTGCTTCTTCCTCAGCTTCCTCTACAGCCGCTTCCTCCGCAGCTTCCGCCACTTCGTCCGCCGCAGCTTCCTCATCCTCGGTCACTTCATTGACGATATCCTGCGCGATATCTTCTGCCTTCTGCATTCTCTCTCTGATCATCTTTTCCGCAGCGGAAATCTGCTCCTTGACCTTGGCGATCTCCTCTTCGGACATCTTGGACAGCTTCTGTCCGAGCTCGTCCAGGTTGATCCCTTTCTTGTCCATGGACTCCTTGAAGCTTCTCTGGAAGTCCTTGTTCAGGTCCTTGCCCTGCTCCATTGTGAGCTCGCCCTTCTTGACGAGTTCATTGATGATCTCCTGTCCCTTTTCCGCGGTATAAGCCACTGCGCCTACGCCTGCAAGAAAAATTGTCTTAAGTCCGTCACCAAATTTTTTATCTGCCATATCGTCCTCCTACTCTTTACGGCCTTTTCCCGTAATGTTCCTTAACACAGGCTGTAACCCGATGTAGTCAGCCAATGCTTCTGATCGTAAACTACAGCACCCGCACTGCTTCGCTGCTTACTCTTTATATTCTATTTGAGATAGTGTTTTCCTTGTGATAAAAATATAAATTTTCCATTAAGTTTCAAGACCTGCAGCACGAGCCGCCGCGCCCTATGCGGACTTTTGGAAAAAAGCATCCCTCTTCGTTATCGGCGAGCCGCCGCGCCCAGGTATTCTTCGAGCGTAACGCCGCTTTGGGTGATCTCTCCTGCTGCCTCCTGTCCCACATAGCGGTAATGCCACAGCTCGCCCTTCATTCCGGTGACCGACGCCGTGCCGCCCGGATACCGCTTTATGAAGCCGAACCGCGCGCAGTTTTCATCCATCCACTGCCAGACTTCACGGGCTGACTCATTATCCCCGGACTCACTTGAAACATCCACGCAGATGCCGATCTCATGCTCGCTGCTTCCCGGCTTTTCCACCCACTCAGAAGCGAGCTTCTCCGCTTCTTCCCGGCTTTTTCCGTACTCCATGTATTCCCGGATCTTTTCTTCGTAAAGATCTCTCTGTTCTTCACCCGTCCGATATCCCTTTGCCACACTGGGCGAGAGTCCCTCCTCCCGCATCTCGTCAAACATGTCCTGCAGGTCCGGGTAGATCCGGCTGTCCACCATTTCCCCGTTTCTGAGTTCCGTCAGCTCACCGTCAAACTCCCCGGTGAGAGGATAGTCTGCGTTCACAAGGATCAGTCTCCAGTCATCGGACTGTCGGAATGCAATCTCCCGGGCCGTCTCTTCCGATCGGTTTCCGCTCACCACGGGCCTTGCGGAGCCCGAGCTGCGCTCCTGTCTGTCAAACCCGTAAAAGAAATTGTTGACTCCGAAAGCCACAGCGATCACGAGAATCACGATAACGAGCGCCGCGCCCAACTCTTTGCTGTTTATGCGAAGGTCGCTTCTGCGACCCGTCTCTTCCGACTCGTTTTCTCTTCGCCTGTCTTCCATCTAAGAAACCTCTGCCGATTCTCCGATCAACCGTGTAAAGTGCATATTTTCTTTATTTTAAGAAAATATTACAGATAAATTATACTCTGTTTCGAACAGATTGCAAAGAAATCTTTCTGCGTAAAATGACCGCCTTCCTGCTGATGCAGAAAGGCGGCCTGAAGTGTTTCCTGATTCTGTTTCGCGTCGCGCTCCGCGCTCTAATGCAGCTTGGAATAGCCGAAGCTGTTGCAGATCGCGTCGATCGGAACGTGCTCCTTGCACATCTTGCACTCTGTAGCCGAGTATGTGCGGTAATCCGGAAGATCCTGGATCTTATAGAGCGAATGGATCTGCTGTCCGAAGATCTTGGTGGGAACCGAGAAGATCGCCGTAATACCGACAACGGTTCCACCGTAGTAGTCAATGCTCTCGCCCGCGCGGAGGATCGTCTGTCCGGTTGTGGCAGACGCAAGAAGGAGCAGCACATGCTTGCCTTTGATCATCATCTCGGAACTCTCGCGGAAGATCATCTGGCCGCGATTGTCAAACTCAGGCGTGTAGACATAAATAGTCTTGTGCGCGTTCATGGACATAACGCCCGCCTGCGTCAGCTCATCCGCAAGATACGCGCCAATGACCTCCATTCCGTCCATGCACACGATCGTGTCGACGATCGTGGTAGCCGCGTAGGTACTGGCCATTGCCCTTGCTGCTGCCTTCGCCTCACTCTGCCTGGTCCTCATAGTCGTCATGTCGATGTAGTAATTGATGTGGGAGTTTGGTGTCACAAAGTGACCGGGGATTACTTTCATAATGACATCCGGGAATTTTCTCGATCTCATCTTAGTATAGGTCTGCATATACACCTCCGTTCTGCAGCTTCACCTCATGCAAGGTGCGGCTGTATTAACTGTTCCTGCATCTGATATAGGGATATTATACTATGCTTTTGACCTATTTGCACAAATAAAAGATAAAAGCTTCACTTTTTTCAGCCAAAATACTCAAAAATTTATTTCTTGTTTTTTTCGGAAAACTTTATAAGTTTTTCATTTTTTATAAATAAATATATAACAACTATCGTGTATAGTATTACTTGTAAACAGAGAGAAACATTTCCCCCTCTTTATAACTCTCAATGTTTAACAAGATTTACATTTCCCCCTTTCAAAAAGCCCTTCGCGAAAGCGAAGGGCTTTTTCGTGTTCGATATTATTTTGTGTCCGA
>DLYC01000217.1:3628-4665 GCA_003447895.1 Lachnospiraceae bacterium
GTGTCCGACAGGCTTCTCAGTCATCCGTCTCCATTTGGACGGGCTCTTCCAATGTCAGCTTTCCTCCCACGGTTCCCGCGTAGCGCCCCTGTCTCTTGGCGATATTGACAACGATCACTCCGCCGGGCTCCTCGAAGTTATAGCTGTGGAAGCCGTCTTTCTCATTTCTTGCCAGAAACCACGCGGCCGCCAGTGACCCGCTCCCGCAGGATGACTCGCAGCAGACAGAATCCGAAGCTGCCACATAGACCACCGGAACCAAGCCCTCGCCGTTCACGAACTGAACGCCGAACGCGCTGTAATTCTTTCCGAACTTGTCGATCATGCGCCGGGCAAACGCCTCATCGAATTCCCTGCCCTCGCAGATCATGTGCGTGATCCCTCTCGAGATGACCAGGGGATAGATCCCGTCCGCGTCTTCACCGGCCATCTCCAGCCGCTCCGGCATGGGCATCTGCCCCGCAGCGGTCTCCCGCTCAAGGTCACAGATCACTTCCAGCTGCTCCCTTGTTCCGGACATCTCTATTTTGCAGTGGTCGATCCCTTTCTCTTTGCATAGAAGGTAACCGTACGAGCGCGCCGCATTTCCGCAGAATTCTCCGCCTGCCATCTCGAGCCTCCCAAGGCTCCCTCCGTAACGGGGCCGCGTCTCAAACCCGACCTGCTCTGCTCTTAAGGATTCATCGGCCATGATCGCCTCTGCGACCTCCTGCCGTCTCGATGCGGGAACGCCGCTTCTTACGATTGCCGTTCTGTTGCCTGCAGGATCTGCCATCACTACTGTCCATTTCATTGCTGTCTCACTCCTCCGTTTGGAACCCGCTGCGCAGTGGTCCTCCGTTTGGGGATCCGCTTCGCGAGTCATTGTGCCGAGCGCCTCAGCCGTTCTCGGCAAACCTTGCAAGAAATCTCTTCGTTCTCTCCTCTTTGGGATTTGTGATCACGTCTTCCGGCCGTCCTTCTTCCACGATATATCCGCCGTCCATGAAGATCACGCGGTCGGCGACATCTCTGGCAAATGCCATCTCGTGTGTGAC
>DLYC01000048.1:0-3434 GCA_003447895.1 Lachnospiraceae bacterium
GTGGTGGAGCCTGTAGGTGTAGGAACACGCTGAGCTGCGCCGATGAGCTTGCCGTTCAGCTCAGGGATTACAAGGCCGATAGCCTTAGCTGCGCCTGTGCTGTTGGGAACGATGTTGATCGCTGCTGCGCGGGATCTTCTCTTGTCACCCTTTCTCTGAGGTCCGTCAAGAGTCATCTGATCACCTGTGTAAGCGTGGATCGTGCACATGATACCGGCCTTGATGGGAGCCAGATCGTTAAGAGCCTTAGCCATAGGAGCCAGGCAGTTGGTTGTGCAGGATGCAGCGGAGATGATCTTATCTTCGCTTGTCAGGGACTCGTGGTTAACATTGTAAACGATTGTAGGAAGATCGTTTCCTGCGGGTGCAGAGATGATAACATGCTTAGCGCCTGCATCGATGTGTGCCTGAGCCTTAGCCTTGGAGGTATAGAAGCCTGTGCACTCCAGAACTACATCAACACCGATCTCGCCCCAAGGAAGCTCTGCTGCGTTAGCCTTCGCATAGATCTTAATATCCTTGCCGTCAACTGTGATGAAGTCTTCGCCTGCGGAAACTGTCTCAGCCTTCTCATATCTGCCCTGTGTGCTGTCATACTTGAGCAGGTGTGCCAGCATAGCGGGAGAAGTAAGGTCGTTGATCGCTACGATCTCAAATCCCTCTGCGCCGAACATCTGACGGAATGCCAGACGGCCAATACGTCCAAAACCATTAATTGCTACTTTTACTGCCATGTTTCTTTCCTCCTAAAAATATATTAGAAACGATAATGTAACAATGCCGGCTGCCACACATACTTTTCATAATCAGAAATGTCGCCTGCGCGCGTTACTTCCCGCTGAAACGCGCATGTGGCCGCCACACATTATCAACTACCTCATTCTACAGCATTCAATATATGATTTTCAAGTATTTGGCTAAATTTTATACAAAAGATGAAGTGAAATTCATCGGCTTTTAGTAAATATTGATTGATACTTTCGGGAATCACTGATACAATTCTCCCGAAGAATTCAGGAGGATTTTTACAATGTCAGTGATTGCCGATTATCATCTTCACACTTCCTTCTCGGGAGACAGTACCGCATCGATGGAGACGCAGGTCCTCTCCGCGCTCGAACGCGGACTCAGCTGCCTGTGCTTTACCGATCACTATGACCCCTTCTTCCCATACGAAAATAACCCGGATGTGGAGCCCGGCACCTTCGAGCTCGATTACCCCTCCTATTACAGAGAATATCTCCGCATGAGAGACAAATATAAGGGAAAGATCACGCTGCGCTTCGGGATCGAGCTGGGGCTTCAGGCCTGCCTTTCCGACTATTTGAAGGACTATGTAAGAGACCACAGAGAGCTCGACTTTATCATCGGGTCCAATCATCTCTGCGGAGGATATGACCCCTACTATCCTGCCTTTCTTGTCGGGCGGACGGAGGAAGAGGCCCTGAACCTCTATCTGGAGGAGTCCCTGGACAACCTCCTGGGTTTTTCCGACATTGACTCATGCGGTCATCTGGATTACGTGGTCCGCTATCTTCCCCACAGAGAGAGCCTCTATACCTATCGCGCGTTCTCCGACAGGATCGACCCGATCCTTCGCTTTCTCATAAGCCGGGGGATCGCGCTCGAAGTCAATACTTCTCCCTTGAGTAAGAGAATGCGCTTTTTTAACCCCCTCCCCGATATTCTTGCCCGGTACAGGGAACTCGGCGGGGAGCTGATCACCGTCGGCTCTGACGCGCATGTGCCCGAGAGGGTCGCAGGCTGCTTTGAGGAGACCTCGAAGATCCTGAAAGACCTTGGATTCCGGTATTACGCCGTATACGAAAACAGAAAACCGCAGATGCTCCCTCTTTGAGGGCATCTGCGGTTTTTCTTTCATGAAAAGTGTTCGGAGCGGACCGCTTTTCATGGGGCGGACCTGTTACCGTTTCAGTCAATCTCTTTCCAGTCCGCCTCCTCAAGCGGCGGAATCTCTTCTGCGCTTCCGCCGTCCGCCGGAGGTACTGTCTCCTCTGAGATCTGCATTCCACTGTCGGCCGGAGGCAATGAATCCTCTGAGATCTGCATTCCGCTGTCGGCCGGAGGCAATGAATCCTCTGAGATCTGCATTCCGCTGTCAGCCACGGGCGCTGCCTCCCCCGGGATCTGCATCCCGCCGGACGCGCCGGGGTCAGGAAGCCCGTAGAGCGGGGAAGTCTGAATGTCTTCGTAGGAGATTCCCAGCTGCTTGCGGATAAAATCCATCATATGCATGATCGACACGGACTGGGCATGCGGGATCTCAGGGCATTCCGTCCACTTTGACTTCAGAGCAGCCGTAAAAGCCGCGAGTTCAAACTCAAATTCGCTCTTCTGCCTGGGCCTCTTGTAGGAGGCCGTTTTGTTTCCTCCGCTTCCGTAAACGGTGACGCTCTCATAATTTCGGAGGTCTGTGATGACCATGTATCCCTTGGTCCCCTGGACCACCGCCCTGCTCTCTCCGTTTCCGCTTGTCGTCGAGGTAAGGACCGCCATCCTGTCATCCTTGTACTGAAGCAGAATGTTGATCTGACGGTCCACCCTGGACGGCGTAAAGACGCAGCCGGACTGAATCCTCTTTACCCGGTCGCCAAATACCATAGAGGCAAAGTGGAGGAGAAAATAGCCCTGGTCCCCCAAAGCGCCGCCTCCGAGAGAAGGCCGCTGGAGCCTCGCCGTATTTTCTATATCTGATGCCATGTAAGCGGTCAGCATGACCGGACTTCCGATCGCGCCGCTCGAGATGACACTTACGATCTGCTTGAAAAAGGGAAGGAACCTTGTGTGGACCGCTTCGACAACGAGAACATTGAGAGAGGAAGCGAGGGCGAACAGAGATTCCGCCTCTGCGGAGGTAAGAGCGATCGGGGTTTCACACAGGACCGGCGTTCCCCTCTCTATGCAGAGCCTCACTTCCTCCGCGTGCTCCGAAGCCGGGGTGGCTATATAGACCAGATCGACTTTCTTGTCGTCCAGCATCTTCTCCATGGAATCATACGCCTTCCTGAACCCGTTTTCCCTTCCGAACGCGAGCGCTCTGTCAAGATCCCTTGAGACCACGGCATATGGCCTTACATTTCCCGACGAGTTCATGACGGCCGCCATCCTGGAGGCCATATAACCGGTTCCGACTACTGCCGCGTTGAGTTTCCCCAAACCAAACATACTGCTCCTCACTTTCTGAAACTGTATCCCGGAAATACTGTATCCCCGCCACGGAGGAAGTTCTCTTTTTCCCCGGTCCTTTTAAGACACGGAACATCTTCTTTATTATACAACAAAAGATCAGTGTACGGCTTAAGTACACTGATCTTTTCTCATTCGGGAATCCGATGTTCATAAAACAGAGGTCTTCCCCCTAAGATCAATGCACCCGACAGGAATCGAACCTGCATTAAAGGCGTCGGAGGCCT
>DLYC01000048.1:3492-6002 GCA_003447895.1 Lachnospiraceae bacterium
CGTTCTATCCGTTAGACTACGGGTGCAATTGTAACAACGCTGTATATCTGCGTTCCAACGAAGACTAATATAGCACATGCCCGCAGAATTGTCCACAGCCGATTCAATTGCACCCGCGTCTTTCCATCTAAACAGTGCGGAACAGCCCGCCCGGGTCCGGTTATTACGCCGGCCTTACCCTTCTGAAACTGTTCAGGTCCCTTTTGTAATAGTAGACGGCGTCCGTCAGAAGATCCGCCTCCGAGACCTGTGTCCTGTTCACTTCCCTGACGATCTCATAGAGCCTCTCCGGGTCCTGTCCGTTGTCCGTGATCGCGATCATCTCATTGATGGAACTGGGAAGGAGGTAGAGATCCCTGCCGAGAGCCATCCCTATACACTCGAGCACATGGGGATAAAAGACAACAGCTGCGCCTCCCGCGAAATAGCAGTTGCTCAGCACAAAAAGCTCCTCTCCGTTTTCCTCCTTGTCGCCCACCATTTCGTTGAGCTGCCGGAAAGTGAGGGGCATGACATGGGGCGCTTTCTCCCTCGCGTCCCGCATCACATCCTCTGCCGAAAGGCCCCACATTTCCAAAAAATCTCTGCTGATCTTAATATTTCCGATCCCGTTGTCGTCCTTGGTAAAGATGATGGGGACAAGGGCCAGATCCTCGATCTGTTCATAGACGATCCCCGCCAGATAGTCCCGGTTTCTCTCCTCACTTATGACGATCAGTCCGAGGTTCTCCCTGACGCACGCGTAATCATCGATATCAATGTTTCCGGGAAGGTTGTCGAGCCGGTTCTTCCTTGCAAAGCGAAAGAGACTCTCCGCGATATCCTCGCAGGAAGTGCCGCCCCTGTACGCGTCGTAGAGGTCCTCGAAATAGAAAGTCGGGCAGGCCGCCGCGTTCGCTGTAATGAGAGTGCAGGCGTGAAGGTTTTTCCGGTTCTGCTTGGTTACGGTGTCAAAAGATACCTCTATGTCGTCGGGTTTCATCCCGATCACGGTATTTTTCATTTTCTGGTAAAAATCGGATCTGTCAAGTTTATATCTTTTCATGTTTCCTCCGTATCGGTAAACAACTTCAGTGATATGCTTTAGAATCTTTTTTCCGCCTTTTGCGGAAAAAAAAGAAGACAACGGGGTTTTATCCCATTGTCTTCTTAATGCATTTCCCAATTTGAAAAGATATAGGAACCTTTACGGGCGGGGTCTCAAAAGCTTATGCTCTGGAGAGATACTCGCCGCTTCTGGTGTCGATCTTGATCACGTCGCCGATATTGCAGAACAGCGGAACGTTGACAGTCGCGCCTGTCTCAACAGTAGCAGGCTTTGTTGCGCCTGTAGCCGTATTGCCCTTAAAGCCGGGCTCCGTTTCCGTGATCTCAAGCTCAACAAACATCGGAGGCTCCAGAGAGAAGATATTCCCGTTGTAGGACATAAGCTTGACCATGTCATTTTCCTTGACAAAAGTCATCTTGTCCCCGATCACATCCTTGCCCAGAGAGACCTGATCATATGTCTCTGTGTCCATGAAGGTGCACAGATCGCCGTCCGCATAGAGGTACTGATACTCTTTCTTCTCGATCCTTGCCTGAGGGAATTTCTCAGTGGGACGGAAAGTTGTCTCAGTAACTCCGCCGTTGATCACATCTTTTAACTTGGTTCTGACAAAAGCAGCGCCCTTTCCGGGTTTTACATGCTGGAATTCCACGATTTCCAGTACGCTTCCGTCCTTTTCAATCGTAATGCCGTTTCTGAAATCACTTGCAGAAATCATAAAGATACCTCCTGATGTACTCGCGTCTAATACTCATATATTCTATACTACAGCGCACTATTTTTCAACAAACAATTCTGCCGCGTCCGGATTTGATCGGATGCCTGCCCGGTTTCCTGACCTTTTAAGGCTCCGCCCTTTCGGATTTATTCTGCGCGCCGGGAGTCAGTCTTCCGAGGCGAGCACCTTTCTCAGCTCCTCCATAAACGTCTCCACATCCTTGAATTCCCTGTATACGGACGCGAATCTCACGTAGGCGACGGGATCGAGCCGGTTGATCTTCGACATGACAAGTTCGCCGATCTGTTTGCTGGAGATCTCCTTTTCATCCCGTTCAAAGATCTCGGATTCGATCTCATCCACGGTCTTCTTGATCTGCGCGGCGCTCACCGGTCTCTTGTGACAGGCCCTCAGAATGCCGGCTTCTATCTTGGACCTGTCATAGGCCTCTCGGTTGTTGTCCTTTTTGGTCACCATCATGGGGATCGTCTCGATCTTTTCATAGGTGGTAAACCTTCTGCTGCAGGAATCACAGATCCTGCGCCTTCTGATCGAGTTATTGTCCTCCACAGGTCTTGAATCGATCACTCTCGTATCATCTTTTCCGCAATAAGGGCATTTCATAAAGCCACCTCTTTCTGTTTCAAACGGTTTTCCTCCACCGGAGTCCTTCCCGCGCTGTCTTTACAAGATATTCCGAGGCCTCTACGGGATAGCGTCCCGAGGCCGACTCCCCGGTGATCA
>DLYC01000071.1 GCA_003447895.1 Lachnospiraceae bacterium
TCCTGGTGCTCGCCGTGTCCGTGCTCACCGGCTGCGGAGGCCCCACCGCTTCCGACGCGCAGAAGTATGTACAGGCCGTTCTCGATCTCATGTGCACAGGCAATTACGACCATTCCGTCAAACTCGCCGATATCGAGGAGGGGAAAGAGACGGAAATGCGCGATCAGATGATCGAGGATGCCCTGAACAGTCTTGACAGCGGCGCTGAGCTCAGTGACGAAGTAAAGGCCGAGTTCAAGGATGTCCTGATCGAAGCCTTCTCCAAATCCAAGTACACTGTCGGCGACGCTGTAAAGACCGATGACGGCGGATATGATGTGACGGTTACCGTGGAACCCCTCAAGGTTTTTGCCGGCATGCAGAGCAAAATGCAGGAACAGAGCGCGACCTTGTTTAGTGACGTGTCGGATCCTTCCACGCTCACGCAGCAGCAGATCAATGACCGTATCTACCTGCTGATGGCGCGTCTGATCAGAGAAAACCTGCAGAATCCCACTTACGAGGAGGGACAGGACACCATCATGCACTACGGGCTTCTCGATGAGAAAGAAAAGCTCTACGGCGTTTCCGAAGAAGACGGCGCCAAGGTCGGCAGCCTTCTCTTCTCCCAGAGCATGGAGTAACGGACTCAAAGCCCGGAGGCATTCTTCTCCCTGCAGAGACCAGGCCGAAAACTGCCCGGAGGCATTCCGAAAAGGAATTGCCCCCGGGCTTTTCTTCTTCCTTTATACAATCTTTATACCCATCTTAGAATCCTTATCCCCGATTTTATACCGCCTCCTGTAAACTAAGGCACATGAACCCGGTGATTTAGCGAATCAATCACACAATCTGCCAAAACAGACAGGAGACAATACAATGCGCAAACTCTTTCGACTGAGGATCTCCTCTTTTCAGATCATAACGGGCAGCTTTCTTGCAGTGATCCTTTTAGGGGCCTTTGTCCTTATGCTGCCCATTTCCTCATCGCAGCGCGTTGTGACCCCCTTCGGAGACGCCCTCTTTACTTCCGCCTCAGCAGTCTGTGTCACGGGCCTTGTCGTTCACGACACCTTCCGCTACTGGTCCGCCTTCGGAAAATGCTGTATTTTGTTCCTGATCCAGATCGGCGGTCTGGGCACGATCACGCTGTCCGTAGTGGCAACGCTTCTTGCGGGGCGCAAAGTGAGCCTCTTTCAGCGGAGTATGATGAAGGATGCCGTTTCCGCCGAGGAGATCGGAAGTATCGTCCCCTTTACCCTTTTTATCCTGACAGGGACTCTGGCGGTGGAGCTTTTGGGAGTTTTCTTTCTCTTTCCCATTTTCTTCCGGGAGCTTCCACCTGCCCAGAGTTTCCTATATGCCGTTTTCCATTCCGTATCCGCCTTCTGCAACGCCGGGTTTGACCTCATGGGGAAGTCTCAGCCCTACTCGTCCCTGACCGGATACACCGGAAGCATTCTCATGAATCTGACCATCATGAGCCTCATCGTTCTGGGCGGCCTGGGCTTTCGCACCTGGGAGGATCTTATCCAGAACAAGTGGAACCTTCACAAGTACCACCTTCAGACCAAACTCATCCTTGCGACCACACTGGCCCTCATCCTGATTCCCGCCGCCTGCTTTTTCCTGGTCGAGTACCGCGGTTATCCTCTCAAGGAACGCGTCCTCGCCTCCCTCTTTCAATCCGTGACGACCAGGACCGCCGGATTTAATACGACCGATTACGCGGAGTTCACTGACTGCGGCAAATTCCTCAGCATTGTCCTCATGCTGGTCGGCGGCTCCCCGGGTTCTACGGCCGGCGGCATGAAGACGACCACGCTCGCCGTTCTCCTCCTGAATGCCAAGGGAACATTCCGCCACCGGGATGAAGCCAGCTCCTTTTCCCGAAGGATCAGCGACCAGACTGTCAAAATAGCGGCCACCATCTTCGCTCTCTACCTGTCCCTGTTTGTACTGAGCGCCATGGCCATAAGTCTCGCCGAATCTCTTCCCCTTCTCACCTGCATGTTTGAAGCGGCTTCCGCCATCGGCACAGTCGGCCTCACGCTCGGCATCACGCCGCAGCTGGGTGCGCTGTCCAGAGGGATCCTGATCTTTTTAATGTATTTTGGCAGAGTCGGAGGACTGACACTCATATACGCAACCGTTCCCTCCCGCAGAATGCGCAATCAGCGCCTTCCGATGGAAAATGTCGCGGTCGGATGAAAGGAGACAAACAGATGAAAAATATACTGATCATAGGACTTGGAAGGTTCGGGCGCCACTGCGCCAAAAAGATGAATGAGCTGGGACACCAGGTCATGGCCGTCGATGTGCGGGAAGACCGGGTGGATACGGTGCTCCCCTACGTCACCGACGGTCTGATCGGGAACAGCACCCGGTCCGATTTTATGAGATCCCTGGGCATTCGAAACTACGACGTCTGCATCGTCGCGATCGGCGATGACTTTCAGAGTTCCCTCGAGACCACTGCCCTTCTCAAGGATCTGGGGGCGCAGCACATCGTCGCCAGGGCCGCCCGCAGCGTTCACGCGCGTTTCCTTGCCAGAAACGGCGCCGATGAGGTAATTTATCCTGAAAGACAGCTTGCAGAATGGACAGCAATACGTTATAGTTCGAACCATATTTTGGATTACACACCGCTCAGCGAGGAATACGCCGTCTATGAGATCGAGATTCCCGAGAACTGGGTCGGAAAAAGTTTGTCGGAGCTGGATCTGAGGCGAAAGCACCAGGTGAACGTCTTCGCGATCCGCCAGGGCGAGAGGCTGATCATGGATATCCATCCCGATGTTCCTCTCCGGAAGAATCAGACTCTCCTGATCATCGGAAATAATAAGGAAATCAATAAATGCTTTCAATAAAATCTGAGTCAAGTGCCGACCGTCCCAAGTCGCCGGCACAGAAACTGATCAAGGCCGCTTTTACGGGGGCAGGCCCGGTGAACCGCCGAAGCCTGCTGGTGGATTTCGCGATCTACAATGCCGTCCTCGCGGGCTGCACCCTGATCGGTCTTTTGTTCCGCTCACTCGGCTTTTCGGACGCGACGATCATCTCCGTCTATATTTTGGGCGTATTGGTGTCCGCCGTTCTGGTCACGAGCTACATCAGTAATATCATCGTCTCCTTCGAGGCCATGATCGTATTCAACTTCTTCTTCACGCAGCCGCTCTTTACGCTGCACGCCTACGACGCGGAGTACCCCGTCACCTTCGTCGTGATGCTGATCGTCTCCTTCATCTCGACTACTGTCGCGGCGCGCCTCAAGGCGATCGCAGTGCAGTCCGACGCGACTTACGCCCGCACGAAGCTCCTTTTCGACACGGCAAGCCGCCTTCATATGCTCAGCGATTACCATGAGATCCTCAATACGACCGGGGTGCAGCTGGCCAAGCTCATGAATAAGCCCGTCTGCATTTACGATATGATGAAGGGCCCCGAACAGTACCTTCTCTTTGCGCCCGGGGAATCCTCCGCGCGGGAGCTCCCCACGGATGCCAAAATCCTGGGGCCGGTAAAGTGGGTCTGCCGGTTCAACGAAGAGGCCGGAAGCGGCACGGACCGGTTCCCCTCAAGCACAATGCGCTTCCTTCCGGTCAGCAGCAACGAGCACGTCTACGCGGTCGTCGGCTATGACCCCGAGTCGGCGGACGATGAGCGCCCTGTCGCGGACAAGCCCTCTCAGTTCGACCGCGGCCTCATCGTATCCATCCTCGGAGAATGTTCCATGGCGCTGGAAATGGAAAAGATCCGCCGGGAAAAGGAAGAGGAGGTCCTCCGGCGAAAGAACGAAAAGCTCCGGGCGGACCTTTTGAGGGCGATCTCCCACGATCTTCGCACCCCTCTGACCTCCATCTCGGGGAACGCCAGCAATCTTTTGACCTCAGGGGCGGAATTTGATGAGGAAATGCGCCATCGGCTCTACAGCGACATTTACGATGACTCCGTGTGGCTGATCAGCCTTGTGGAGAATCTCCTGGCAGTCAGCCGCATAGAGGACGGCTCCCTGCAGCTTCACACAAAGCTCGAGCTTGTGGATGACATTATCGCGGAAGCGCTTCTTCATATCGACAGAAGAAGCTCGGAATATACGATCATCAACGAGCCCTGCGAGGAAACCCTTCTCGTCGACGTGGACGGAAGGCTGATCGTTCAGGTCCTCATCAATCTCATCAACAACGCGATCCGCTATACGCCGCCCGGAACCACGATCCGGATCAGCAGTACCGGCATGGTCGACTGCGCCAAGATCACGGTCTCCGACGACGGCCCCGGCATTCCGGACGACGAGAAGGAGCAGGTATTTGCTATGTTTTACAGCGGAAGCGGGAAAGTTACGGACTCCAAGCGAAGCCTTGGCCTTGGCCTTGCGCTCTGCCGCTCGATCGTAAGGGCCCACGGCTGTGAGATCATGCTCGACGACAACATGCCCCATGGCTGCATCTTCTCCTTTACCCTTCCCATGAAAGAGGTGACACTGCATGATTAAATTTACGGTCCTCGTCGTAGAAGACGACAAACTGATCCGGAACCTGATGACGACAACACTCGATATCCACAACTACCGCTATCTGACCGCCGAAACCGCTTCGGACGCCCTGCTCATGATCACCTCGCACAACCCGGACGTGATCTTCCTCGACCTCGGACTTCCGGATATGGACGGCGTCGACCTGATCCGCAAGATCCGCACCTGGTCGGCCACCCCGATCATCGTCATCAGCGCAAGGAGCGAAGACGCGGACAAAATAGAGGCCCTGGACGCGGGCGCCGACGACTATCTCACAAAACCGTTCTCGGTCAACGAGCTCCTCGCAAGGCTTCGCGTCACCCAGAGGCGCCTTTCGGCGGCGCAGGACAATGTCGCCTCCCACATTTTCGAAAACGGTGACCTCAGGGTGGATTTTGCCGCAGGTACGGTCTTTTTGCGAGGGGAAGAACTGTCCCTGACGCCGATCGAATACCGCCTTCTGTGCCTCTTTTGTAAAAATATAGGGAAGACCCTGACGCACACATACCTCACGGATTCCATCTGGGGCAATTCCCTCGACAGCGACCTCGCCTCCCTGCGGGTCTTCATGGCCTCCCTGAGAAAAAAGATCGAAAAGGACCCTACCAGCCCCGAGTACATCCAGACCCGGATCGGGGTCGGATACCGAATGAACCGGCTGTGACGGCACAGGCTTTGCGGATCTTTTCGGACTTTTGCCCAAAGTGGCAACAATTCTGAGAAATTGTGGATTTTGCGCCAAAACTGTTATATGATAAGAAAATCGACTGATTTTAAGGAGGCATAACATTTTGGAGCAGAATCAACGGAGTTCATTCACCGGAAAGCTTGGATTTGTCCTGTCCGCGGCGGGCGCATCCGTCGGACTCGGCAATATCTGGCGTTTCCCCTACCTTGCTGCCAAATATGGCGGCGGCGCTTTTCTTCTCGTATACATCATTCTGGCCCTCACGTTCGGCTATACCATGATCATCGCGGAGACCGCGATCGGGCGCTCTTCCCAGAAAAGCCCCGTCAGCGCATTTACCTATTACAGCAGCTCCCCCTGGGCCAAAGCCGGGGGCTGGCTCAACGCGATCGTTCCGATCCTGATCTGTCCCTACTATTCCGTGATCGGCGGATGGGTCTGCAAATACCTCTTTGCTTTCATCACAACGGATATGGACACGATCACATCCGACACCTTTTTCACGGATTTTATTACAAACGGCGTCTCCGCAGAGCTCTGGTTCTGCATATTTGTCGCCCTCAACCTGGTCATCATCTACATGGGCGTTGAGAACGGCATCGAGCGGGTTTCCAAGTTCATGATGCCGATCCTGCTCGTTCTGGCCCTGATCATCAGTGTCTATACGATCACGCGCCCCGGCGCCATGGCCGGCGTCTCTTACCTCTTGATTCCTCACCTGGAGAACTTCTCCTGGATGACCGTCGTGTCCGCAATGGGGCAGATGTTCTACTCCCTCTCCATTGCGATGGGTATCCTGATCACCTTCGGATCCTATATGAGGAAAGACGTCAGTATTGAGGATTCTACGCAGCAGGTGGAATTTTTTGACACAGCCATCGCCATTTTGGCAGGCATGATGATCATTCCCGCGGTCTTCGCCTTCTCCGGCGGCGACCCCGAGCATCTCAAGGCGGGCCCCTCCCTGATGTTCGTCACAATGCCCAAGATCTTCGCGAGCATGGGCTTCGGAAGACTGATCGGAATCCTGTTCTTTACCCTGGTGCTCTTCGCGGCGCTCACAAGCTCGATCGCCCTGACGGAGAGCGCGGTCTCCACACTGGTCGACGAATTCAAGATGAGCCGCACGGCCTGCACCACCATCATGGCTGTGATCATGGTAGTCCTGGGAACCCTCTCCTGCCTGGGTTACGGTCCCCTTTCCTTTATCACCCTGATCGGAATGCCGTTCCTTGACTTCTTCGATTTCCTCACCAATTCCGTGATGATGCCCATCGCGGCACTGGCGATCTGCGTGCTTGTGACCCGCTGCATGGGAATACAGCGCCTGGAACAGGAAGTGGAGGCGGACGGACATCCCTTCCGGAGAAAGAAGGTCTTC
>DLYC01000210.1:0-824 GCA_003447895.1 Lachnospiraceae bacterium
CGGAACCACCGCCCGAGCCGCTGCCCGAGCCTCCGCCTGTATTCCTGCTCTCTATCTCATCCTGTATGAGCCTGTCGCGCAGATCGATTTTCCCATCATGATTCCAGTCATGCATAGTCGTCTGAGGTCTCCTTTCACTTGGGAACAGCCCGCATGGGGGTTTAGGCAGAAAAAAACACCTTCTCAGCTTATCTGTTTTTATACATCTTCTCGTAGTACTCTCTGTACTCTCCGGAGCGGATCGTCTCCCACCACTCCTGATTCTCCAGATACCAGTGAATCGTCTTTTTGATCCCGTCCTTAAACATGGTCTCCGGAAGCCATCCGAGCTCCCTGTGGATCTTGGCCGGATCGATCGCATATCGCTGGTCGTGTCCCTTCCGGTCCGTCACATAAGTGATGAGACTCTCAGGCTTTCCGAGCTCCGCGCAGATCAGCTTGACGATATCGATGTTTCTCATCTCATTGTGGCCGCCGATATTGTAGACTTCGCCGACGCGACCTCCGCGGAGGATCAGGTCGATCGCTTTACAGTGGTCCTCGACATACAGCCAGTCCCTGACGTTGAGGCCCTCTCCGTATACGGGAAGGGGCTGGTCGTGCAGCGCATTGGCGATCATAAGAGGGATCAGCTTCTCCGGGAACTGGTAAGGGCCGTAATTATTGGAGCAGCGGCTGATCGTGACAGGAAGCCCGTAGGTCCTGTGGTAGGCGAGAACCAGCAGATCCGCGGAAGCCTTGGACGTGCTGTAGGGACTGCTCGTATGGATGGGCGTCTCCTCTGTAAAGAACAGGTCCGGTCTGTCCAGCGGCAGATCGCCGTA